>JALHET010000054.1 GCA_022839525.1 Lentisphaerota bacterium | reverse complement strand
TGCCGTTTCTGAGCGCTCCGCCGGCCGCGCTGCACGCAGCAGCTTCGGCCGGCATCGCGCCCAACCGAACCTGCGAGACCTCGTATTCAACGTATGATCCGGCCAGGCGCGCATGGGCTCGTTGCTTCGCGCTGGAGATGCCGGATCAGGTGAAGTTCCGCAGGGCAGGTGCTGGCTCGACGCAGCGGTTCGATTTGCCGAACGGCCGCCTTGCCGCCGCCTGCGATCACCGGTACGGTGCGGTCGCCACATGGTCGCAAACAACGGACACGGCCATGACCAACTCGATGTTCTATGCGGAGGCTTGCGGGTTCAAGTTCAACATGGCCCTCACCGTGTTCGACACGCCGTTCATCACCGGGGCGGCGTGTGTCCCGGTTGCCCAGCGCCAAGAAGCCGCGCGAACGGGCCGGATCTCCTTCCAAAGCTATTTCCAGACTGACCGGTGGCGTGCTCCAAACGCGGCGGAGGGCGAGCAGGACGCGACAACACCTTAATGGAGCACCACGTCATGGAGCTGGAGGGCTCTGCGCCTGAGCGGATGGCCTGTGACCTCTACATCGGTGTCATCTCCGGGGAGCGGCAATCCATCCTCTGGGGGCCGAAGCGTTTTTAACGGCTTTCTTGGGCTACTGCTTGCGCCAGGCGAGCGGGGTCATGCCGGTCGCGCGTTTGAAATGGGAGGCGAAGTGCTGCGAGGTGCAGAACCCCAGATCCTGCGCGATGCGGGTGACGGGGAGCCGGGTGTCGCTCAGGCGCTGCTTGGCCACATCGAGGCGGCACTTGAGCAGGAAGTGGTGCGGCGGCAGGCCGGTGAGGCGCTTGAACTGGTTGATGAAGTGCGAAGGCGAGAGCGCGGCCTGGCGCGCCAGGGTATCGGTGTCGTACGTCTTCTCGGGCGTCTGCCGCATGGCCGCGATGATACCGCCGATCCGGTCCGCGTGCGAGGGAGGCGGCTCCTGCCGCGACGTCTCCAGCAGGCTGGTGACGAGGTTCATGCAGGTGGCGGTCATGCAGAGCGTGCGGTAGCGCCCCTCCAGTGTCCCGTAGGCGCGGAACAGCTCGATAAAGTCGTGTTTGACCTGATTCGTGTTGGCGCTCAGATGCGCCGGAAGCTGGTGGAAACGCGCGCGGATTTCCGCGCTTTCCGCCCGGGTGAAGCGCAACAGGGTTCCCTTTTTAGGGGGAGACTTGATCAGCATGCCGTACAACACCGTCCCTTTCGGGTAATCGAGCAGGCGGTGGGGGTCTTCGGGTTTGTTGAAAAAAATGTCACCCGCCATCATTGTGTGCTGGATCCCGTTGTTTTCGAGCACGATTGTGCCGCGCAGGCAAAGGCCGATCTCGAAACAACCCTTATGGTAGTGCGGTTCGATCGGCGCGAGACGTTTCGTATGGCGGATGAAATAGAGGACGGGGATGTCGGGGATACCGATCTTGGCCAAATCAAAAGACCGGTAGTTCGGCTCGTCACCATAACGCATTTTGGAGTTTCTGACAGGCATGACTGTTTTTAAACCTAGAAACAGCAGGTGATGAACCACAGAGAGCACACTTCTTTGTCCTCTATGTGTTCCTTGTGGTTTTAAGTTAAAATACCATATTTGAGGGCTCTTCTGGAAATGAAAACAGCATGAAACATGAAAAGAGAATTCTATTTTCATGGACGTTTATTTTTCAGGACTGTTATACTTAAAATAAATTGGAAAAGGCCGGGCTGTGCGGTGGGCGGATTGCGCCGGGGACACACAGGCGCCCGGCTGCCGTGAGCGGTGCAGTAGCCTCCTCGCTTTTTGCGGGTAGGTATGTTCTAGGGAGAATGCCATGAAAAAAAGTATAAGTAACAGAGAGAACAAGCAGAGTCCGTCCGTCTCGCGAAGGGAGGCCTTGAAGCTGGGCGCTGCCGGGACAATCGTTTTTTCCCTACCCTCTTTTGCGGCGGGGAAGGGAGAGGCAAAGACGGGCGAAGGCACGGCGCGGCATACGAAGCTGACAGGCTTGCTGCACAACGAAGACTGCACAAACTTTTTCTACTATCAGGATTTTCCGGACGGGAAGGCCGGCGAGATTGTAGACCGTTATGTGGATGTGCTCGCCGGAGCGGGGGTGAGTGTGTTGATGTGCTGCACGAACGCGCGGCGGACGAACTACCGCAGCAAGGTCTGGGAGAGCTTCTGGGACGGGTACGACCCCGCCGGATCCGATGAGCAGCCGTTCTTCGCGCCCGTGCGCAAGGACAGCCTCAAAGGTTACCGCAAGATGGTTGGAAACATGTACGAAGTGTACCGGCAGGGGATCGACTATCCCGCCCGTGTCATCCAGCGGTGCCGCGCCCGCAACATCTCGCCTTGGCTTTCGGTGCGGATGAACGATGTTCACGCCAACGACAATCTGGAGCACCCGTTCCACAGCGCGCTCTGGCGCAGGCCGGAGTTTTTTCGGCAGGGCCATCCGGGCTATTACGCCCGCGCGCTAGACTTCGCCCATGCGGAGGTGCGGAACCACTATCAGGCGCTGATCGGCGAGTTGCTTGAACGCTATGATCTGGATGGGCTGGAATTGGACTTTCTGCGCGAGCCCTTTCTCTTCAGCAAAGGCCAAGAACAGGAGGGGCGGCAAATCCTGACCGGGTGGTTGCGGGATATTCGCAAGTTGGCCGATGCCGCTGCCAAGCGCCTCGGGCACACGGTGAAAGTGGGCGTGCGCGTTCCATCGAATCCCGACACGGCACTCGGCCTGGGGCTCGATGCCCCGGCATGGGCTCGAGAGGGGCTGGTTGACCTCGTGGTCGCCGCGCCGCGCTGGGCCACGCTGGAATATGACATGCCGTTGGGGGAGTGGCGTAAACGAGTGGGCGACCGGGTGGCGCTGGCGGGCGGGCTGGAGGTGCTCTATCGGCCCCATCCCGCCGTCAAGGGGCGTTTCGTGACGCGCGAAGAGGCCGTTGGCGCCGCCGTCGCCGTGTTGTCGGGCGGGGCGGATTCCGTCTACCTCTTCAACTACTTCCAGCACGGCCACCCCGGTTGGCCTCTTGCCGAGTATCAGCGCATACTGAATGCCTGCTCCTCGCTGGATAAACTCCGGAAATTGCCGAGGCGCCATGCCGTAACCTACCGCGATGTCACGGTTCCCGGTGAAAGCTACCGCGCTCCGCTGCCGGCCACAGGGGCAGCTCTTTCATTCGCCCTGCCGCTGGGCCCCGTGCCCCCGGCGGACTGGCACGTCGGGTTGGATGTTGAGATCAAAATCAGCGGCGAGGTTCTGCCTGTTGCCGCCATCAACGGCACTGCAGGCGTGCTTAAAAATAGGGGAACAGGGGAAAACGGAACCTGCGTGGCGAGTTACCGGTTCCCTTGCGCCGCCTTGTCCGGCATAAAAACCGATCAGCTCACGTTGACCATGCCGGACAAAACATCTTTTACCGTCCACCGCGTTGAGGTGGCAGTCTGCCCCGGGTAAAAATATGGACGTAATCGGTCAGCCCGCCGCCCGCGCTTCGTCCAAACACTTCGTCGTTTTACACTTCGTCGATACACTTCGTCGCTTGTTCGACCGACTAAGTGTGGCGACTAAGTGTATTCGACTAAGAGTTGCCTTAATACCTGTCCCTTAGTTGTCCTGCTGAAAAGCAAAGCCTTCGGCTCGAAGAACAACACAAAAAAAGAATTCTTTTTTCGTGAACGTTTTATTTTTTTACGTTGTTATACTTGTTTTACGACTTGAGGAAGGGTTATATGCTGGGCGGGTTGTGTCGGACATAACAGCGCTTTGCTGACCTCGACCGGCGGCACGAAGAGAAGGCGGCAATGAGGAGGAAGCATGAAGACGAAGGTTAGAGGGAGACATCGGGTGCTCAGGACCGGGTGCCTTTTGTGCGGTCTGATGATCGCAGGTTGCGCGGCGCAGCATGCGCAGAAGCCTGCGGACGGGCTGTCGTGCCGGTGCGGATGCGTCGTCCCGGTCACCACGGGCGCAGGCAACGACACCGAGGCGGTCTGGTCGCCCGACGGCCGGCATATCGCTTTCCAGACAGACGCGGCAGGCGATCTGGACATCGCCATTGTCGAGCTGGCGAGCGGCAAGGTGGCCACGCTGGCGGGCGGCGCGGGCCACGCCTGTTACCCGGCGTGGACACAGGACGGTTCCCTGGTCTATGCGTTCGGGCACCACACCGGGACCGCGGTGCAGGCCGCCGCCGCGCAGGCCGATTACGGGTATGGTCTGCGGCTGTGGCGGGACGGCGCGACGCGGGTTCTGACGCAGGGGTATTGGCGCGACTACACGCCGAGCGTGACGCCGGACAACAAAGCGGTGCTCTATGCTTCGACGCGTGACGAGAGCGGCGACGGCGTGTCGCTCTGGCGGGTGGCGCTCGCGCCGGGCGCTGCCGCCGAATTCCTGGTGCGCACGGCGGATGACAGGGGGGGGATGGTTCAGCCCTCGCTCTCGCCGGACGGCAAACTCCTGCTATGGGCGCAACTGGAACATTTCCGCCAGAACTGGCGGCTGTGCGCGTCGCACACGACCAACCTCACCGAAAGCGCCTTTTTGACTCCGATGGCAATGGGCGCCTACGCGCCGCGCTGGTCGCCTGACGGCCGGCTGGTGGCGTTCACCGGATTCCGCGAAGGCGATCCCGGCTGGGGCATCTACCTGCTGGAGCCGCGTTCGGGCGCGCTGTCGCGTCTGGAGACCGGCGCGGGGCAGTCGCGCAGCCCGGCCTGGTCGCCGGACGGGCGTGAGCTGGTTTTCGAAAACAACCGCACCGGGGCGTACAAGCTCTACCGGATGCGGGTGACCTGCCGGATGCCGGCGGCACCTCTGCAACAGACGGCGAAAATTTCCCAGTTCGCCCGTACGGAGGCGCGTCTCGAACGCAGCGGCGGCGCGGCGGAATTGGTGGCGGCGGACGGCAAACGTCTGGCCGGAACGGTTGTCAAGGGAAGGGAGGCGGTGACCTTCGAGCGGCCGCCCGGACTTGATTTCGGGACTAACGATTTCTTCGTCAAGGTGACAATGACGCTTGACGGGCCGGCAGAAGGCGTGCAGATGGCGGCGCTCGGGCGTTATGCGGAAAATGCGCAGGGCTGGCAGTTGTACGTTGATCCGAACCGGCATGTCTGGTTTAACGCGCGCAACCCGCAGGGGCATTTCGTCGGCGCCCGGTCGGACGCCCCAGTGGATCCGGGCCGGTCCGTGAACGTGCTGGGCATCCGCGAGGGGGACGGGGGCGTGCGGCTTTATGTCGACGGCAAACTGCAGCGCCAAAGCGGCACCGGCGCGACCATGGCTTACGGGCCCGCGCTGGCTCTCTCGCTGGGACAGCAGCCGGGCGGCGGTGCGCGGCTGAACGGGCGGGTCGAATACTTTGAGTGCGGGCGCGGCTATCCGGCGGGTGTGCCGCGCCGGATGACGCGCGAACGACTATTCGGGGAGGAGGAGTGATGAACAAACGGATTTTGAGCATTAAGACAGCGGGGCTGGCGCTGATCGTGCGGAGTCTCGCGCTAGTTGGTGTCTGCGTGTTGGGGACGGAGGCCGCGGAACGTTTCGAGGCGGCCGCCCTCGTGGATTCTTTTGATTTCGCGGCGGAGAAAGACAAGGACGGCCGCTTCCTGTTCGACACCGAAACGCCGGCCGGCAACCGGGCGCTGCTGGCGCATGTGCTGGAGACCGGCGCGAACACGATCCTCTGGCGCAACTGTGTGGGCGGGACCATGCGCTACCTGAGTGAGGAGACGCGGCTGCCGCTGGTCGAATCGCCGCTCGACAAGCGGCGTCTGCCGGACAGCCGCCCCGTGTACGGATGGGTGCGGTACTACCAAAGCGAGCCGGACATCATCCGCGACATGCTCGGCGTCTGCAAGGGAAAGGGACTGAACGCGGGCATCCACTGGCCGTTCGAGGAGACGCACTGGCACAGTTGGACAATCGGGCCTTGGAACTTGGAGCATCCGCAGTACTGGGGCGTGAGAGCCAACGGCCAGGTTTGGTCAGGGCGTTGCAGCCTGGCCTACCCCGAGGTCGTGGCGCACAAGCTGAGGCTGGTGGATGAATTGCTTGAGCGCGGCATGGACCACTTGTTCATCGACACAGCGCGGAGCGGCGGCTGGAGTCCGTTGGACGAGTATGTGCGGCCAGAGGTCGAACGCTGGCGCCGGAAATACGGGACGGAGCCGCCGGAAGACGCGAGAGACCCGCGCTGGTGCGCGTTCGTCGCCGAGACCACACACGCCTATCTAGCCGCGCTGCGGCAACATCTGAATGCGTCGGGCCGCAAGGTGCGCCTGATGCTGGGGGTCTTTAATCTCGACTTGTCTGGTGACCAGCCGGACACCGTGCTCCTCACGCGCGGCATCGATTGGCGGCAACTGGTCCGCGAAGGTGTGATCGACACGCTGGTGGTGATGAGGGTGAATTGGGATGTCGCGCGACCGTTCGAAAGCACACGCGAGATCTACCGGGACGTCATGAAGACGTGCGGCAGCCGTTGCGAGGCGCTGTTCCCCGTTTCCATGTATAGCGCCACAGGCAAGGGCATCCCCGGTTATCAGCAGGCCACGAAACTCTCTGCGCCCGATGTGGCGGAAAAGCTGCTGCAGATCGCCTGGGAGGAGGGCGCGGACGGCATTTGCATGGAATGTGTGGACTACGAGAACTATTCGGCGGAGACCCGTGCCGCGCTGCGCGCCGCGTTGGATGGCGCGTACCGCTTCAAGCGGGTAGCCCGCTGAAAGGCAAAGCCTTCAGCTTGAAAAACAATACAAAAAAAGAATTCTTTTATCATGAACGTTTTATTTTTTTACGCTGTTATACTTTATTACGACTTGAGGAAGGGTTATACGCTGGGCGGGTTGTGTCGGACATAACAGCGCTTGGCTGGCCTGAACTGCAAAATGAAAAAAAATGAGTAAAAGGAGTTATTCACCATGAAATCACTCGTCATCAAATCGTGCGTGGTCGCCTTGGCCGCACTCTTTTCCTCCACCGCATCGGCCGCTGAGGCAACGTGGACGGGCACCGGTTATAATGACATCGTCTCTGACGCGGCCCACTGGGGCGGGATCCTGCCCGACCTCGACAACGGCACCACGACGGCGACTTTCGTCGCGCCGCCCGGCGGCGGCACCTCGCAGATGTTCGACCGCGACATCAGTCTCTACGGGATGAAGATCAGAATTAACGAATCTCAGAAGACCTGGTCCATGAAAGGCACCGGCACGATCACGCTCGGCGCGGGCGGCATCACGGACATCACGACTGTCGGTCGCTACTCGGTTGTTTTCGCGCCCCTGTGCTTCACGGCCGACTGCAGTATCGCGGCGTCGGGCATGGTGCAGCTATACATCAACGGCCCCGTCAACTGCTCCGACCCGGCGCACCCGCCGACGCTCACGAAAACAGGCACAAAACCCCTCTATCTCCAGAAGGACGCTTCCAGCTCCTCCACCTTCACGGGCGATTTTATAGTTTCCGAAGGTTATATTCTCTTCTATGACACGGTCGACCCTCTCGGCCAGACGGGCACGATCCACCTGAACGGCGACGCATACGTTAATTTCAGCGGAAGCGGAACCAAGACTAACTCCAGCGCGAAGAATATCGTCGTTGCGGCGGACAGTACGTGTGACACGCCCTTTTACTGCGGCACATGGCCCGCAGCACCGTTCGTCCAGAGCGGCGCCGTGACGAACAACCGCACGTCGGCTTCGCGCATCCAAGTCGGCGTGGGCGCCGTTGTGGACAAATCTTGCAGTCTGATCTTTTCCGGCGGCTACGTCGGCAACGGCGAGCACCTCGTGGTTCTCGGCGGCACGGACATCAACAGGACCTATGTTCTCGAGTTCGCCGACAAGCCGATTGTCCTGACTGGACAGACGATACGGCCCCACTACGGCACGGTGCCTGAGAAGTCAGGCACGGTGATCTTTTCCGCGCCCACGAACGATATCGCCCGGCTGGGATGGGACAATGAGACCCAACGCTGGCACCGTGTTGATATCAAGTTCGGCTGCGACTGGGCTTTCGACTCGACGATGACGGCGATGAACCTCGGTCACCATTCACTCGCGGTCGACCTCGCCGGCACGGAGCAGCGCATCGGCAACTTTTCGGCGCGCGAGTTCGAGGAGGGGCATTTCGCGACAATCACCAACACGTCGGAGATGGCTGCCACGCTTCACATCACGCAATCCGGGACGGCCTACGAGCAACAGGCGGTCTTCGGCGGCCTGCTCAACCTCGAGAAGAGCGGCACGACGGATCTCCTGATCGGCCGCGCTAACACGGCGAAGGGCAACATCACGCTCACGGAAGGCACGATGACGTTCACCGCGAGCGGCTCCTGGCCGGACGCACGCACGGTCTCGATCGCTCCGGGCACGACCATGACGGTGGCGAACGCGGCGACTTTCGGCAACAAGACCATGGTCTCGATAGCATCCGGCGGCAAACTCGCCTGCAACACCGCTGGCGGCAGCTTCCGCCTGACGGTCGCGACGCTCCAAGTCGCTGGTGTGCAGAAGGCGTCAGGTATCTACACGCCGAGCGATCTCCCCGGGGTTTTCGAGGGTGACAATTGCGAGCTTAAGATCCTCTATTCCTGCATCGTCGAACTCGACAACGGCATCCTCACTGTTCCCGCCGGCGGGAACGTCACGATCGGCGACGACACAATGTTCTCCGAAGACCTCGTCGGCATCGCGGTGGGAGCGGGCGGCACGGTGACGCTGAACGGCGCGTACTCCTCGCTCAAGCTCGATTCCTTCACCTATGACGGCGCGCCGCTCTACGGTTCGCTCACGGGCGCGGCGAACCCCGATCCGGGGCCGTATACGCCGACTGCGGCGATCGCAGGTACAGGCCACGTCTACGTGGAGCGTCCCACCGTCGCCGGTGTCACCGCGACTTGGACGGGAGGAGGAGCCGACACGAAGACTACCACAGCAGCGAACTGGCAAGGCGGCCTGCCCGATCTCGCCTCCGGCACGACGATCGCCGATTTCGGCACGGGCGGCACATCGGCTTCGGTCGTGGGCGCACCGTTCCTCAACGGCGTGAAGATCTCGCGCAACGTCGCTTTCAGGGTGGATGCCGATTCGCCCTCCACGCTCCTCCACCTCGGCTCGGGCGGCATCACGATCGGGGCGGACGCGCTCTACAACACCTACTATTATTTGAATCCCGACCTTTATATCGAGAATAACCAGACCTGGGATGGCGGTGCCACGTTGCGCAAGTTTGTGGTGGCCGGCAATCTGCGCTGTGACCCGCTTGCGAAACCCACGATCACCCTGACAGGGGCGAGTTGGTTCTTCATTAATGGCGGTAACGACGGTACAGATTCCGGTTTCACAGGCACGATCAAGTGCAACACCAGCACTTCTGTCTTACTCGGCGGTACCG
>JALHET010000417.1:1796-2255 GCA_022839525.1 Lentisphaerota bacterium | reverse complement strand
GCAGGAACCTACGCCGGGGCCATGACCCTGATCCGCAAGCTGATACAGGGCTTGCTGGTGCTGCCAACGCTAGGTCTGGTGCTTACGCTGATCGAGTATCGACCGGCAACGGGCCCGGAAACCGTCGTTCAGACTGCGAAGACACTTGGATTGATGAAATTATTTTTTATCGCCACTCCAATGGTATGCATCGCGCTCGGCATTGTCGCGTCGATGCGTCTGGCGATAAACAAAAAAACGCATCGGATTATGATGGAAGAAATCGGCCGCCTCGAGAAAGGCGGCCGGAAGGAAGACGCCGCAGCGGAGACCAAAGAAATCTGCGAGCGGCTGTCGGGCCATCCCTATGAATCGCTGATGCCCGGCCAGGGCGATGATCATCGCGCCTGACCGGATCAGCAATAGTCAGGACAATATCAGGGAATAAGCACCGGGCCGATGGAGTCCATGATCAGCGGA
>JALHET010000417.1:0-1748 GCA_022839525.1 Lentisphaerota bacterium | reverse complement strand
GATCCTTGGCGAAGTCGCCGCCGCCGAACGCGAAGTCTTCGCTCTTCGCCGAAAGGAGACGGTTCGCGCTGCTCATGCCGTCGTAGTCGTAGGTCGCGGCGTAGATCTTCATGCCGCTGATGGTTTCAGGATTGTCGAAAGCCTCGGCGTTCCAGGTGAACGAGATCGTCCGCGCCTCGGAATCCACTTTGATTTCCGGAGTCGCCATCACAGCGCTTCCGAAGTTCGCCGCGTCGGCGCCCTTCGACGACCAGAACCAGTTGTTCCAGCCTCCCACCTGCGCGAAGTAGTCCCAGGTCATGCCGTCCGGAAGTTCGGCGTTCTGCCTGGGCATGGCGCTCACCTTCGAATCGGAACCGGGCAGACTGAAGTAGACGTAGAACGTTACGTGGTCGAACTTGTTCAGGGGGCCCCATGCGGTGGAAATCGGGCTGTCCATCTTGAATACCAGGCGAACCGAGTTGCCTGCCGTATACACGTCCATGGAGGCGATGTCGCACTGCTTGTCTTCGAAGGTCGGGTCGAGCGGATAAGAATACGCTCCGGCGGGTCCCAGATCGTCGTCGAGCGCGTCGGCGACCGTAAGAGCCTTTTCCCAATCAAGCGACACTTCGAAATCGAACGGCGAAGAAACAATCAGCCGGCCGGTTTCGTCAAGGCCGGCGACAACCGCATGGTGAAGGCCGTTCGAGAGGCTCTTCACTTCCACGTTCTTCGAGAAGCTGCCCGACACGGGGAAACCGCGGTCCCAGCGGCCGTCGATAACGATGCGGGCATCGGCAAGGGTTCCGGTTGTACCGGTCACTGTTCCATCTTTTTTCCAGATGCCGGAGGAACCGGAAACGGAAACGGCGGAAGCCGGAGCGGACGCGGCGACGGCGGCTGAAGAATCGGATGACACTTCATAAACCACGGCGCTCTTTCCGGGAAGCAGAATGGAGAAGGTTCCGTCGGCGGCAGTGGATATCGCCGAGGCGTCGGTTCCGTGCGAGAACACGGGAACGAGAGAGGCGCCCGCGATGCCGGATTCCATGTTCGCGCCGAGAGACGGAGCGGATCCGGTATTGATGACGGTGATCATCCGCTTGCCGTCGGGAGAATCGCTGCGGTACGCAAGAATTCCCGCGCCCTGCTTTGTCGAGGCGAAAACGGTTACTTCGCCGCGGGTGAACGCCTTGCTCGACTTGCGCAGCTCGGCCAGGGAGGCGAGGTACTTGTACAGACGGCTTTCGGTATCGAAGTGGTCCTTTCCGCCCGAGTTGTATCCGGCGGCGAACATGGAGGCGCGCACGTCCTGGAATTCCTGCTCGGTTCCGTAGTAAATCACGGGAACGCCGGGAATGGTGTACATGAACAGAAGCGCGGTCTCCAGATCCTCGACGTTCGCGGAGGCAAGGAAGCGGTCCATGTCGTGGTTGTCCACGAAGTTGTACAGGCGGGTCAGGCTTCCGTACTCTTTCACGAGTGACTCGAGGCGCCAGGCAAGCCGGTCGCTCGACTTTCCGCGAGCGAATACGTCAACCATATCGCTCTGGAGAGAAAAGTTCAGAAGACCGTTCAGCATCGGCTTTTCTTCGGTTCCGAGGTACGATGCGGTCAGCTTGTCGCCCGCATCACTGAAGGCGCCGGCTGCGTTCCAGCATTCGCCGAACGCAATGAAATTGTCGCGGCCGGTATTCTTTCTGACCGCCTCCAGGGCGTCGCGAATGACGGCCAGGGAACGGTTGCCCAGGAGGTCGATCTTTACC
>JALHET010000416.1 GCA_022839525.1 Lentisphaerota bacterium | reverse complement strand
TAATCCCCTCCGGGCACAAAACAGATATCCTGACTGTCGGCCTTTTTGGCGTTGACGAGCCCTGCCGCTTCCGCAATCGAACGGACCTGCTGCTTGTCCATGCCGCCAAGCGGAAAAAGCGTGTGCGCAAGCTGGTCCTGCGTCAGCGTATACAGCACATAGCTCTGGTCCTTGGCAGGATCGATTCCCTTTTTTAGAAGCCAGCGCATGGACGCAGGATCGTATTCGCTGCGCGCATAGTGCCCGGTCGCGATGTATTCGTAGCCCAGAAGCCGCGCCCGTTCGAGCATCTTGTCGAATTTGATCCACCGGTTGCATTCGATGCACGGATTCGGGGTGTTCCCCGCAAGGTAGCTTTGAACAAAATGATTGATCACCTTCTCCGTAAAATACTCGCGGAAATTGTACACAAAGTGGTCGATCCCGAGCCTGAACGCCACCGATCGCGCGTCCTGCACGTCCGAAAGCGCACAGCAGGTTTTTCCTTCCTTCTCCGCGCACAGAATATCTTCGTTCGAAAACAGCTTGAGGGTAACTCCGGCAACGCTGTATCCCTGATCGATCAGGATTTTCGCGGCAACCGAACTGTCGACTCCTCCGCTCATGCCTACAAGGACTTTTTCCATCGTTCCAGCTCCATTTCAAGGGTCGACTGCACACCGAACGCCGCTCCCAGTTTTGTGCGTAGGTGCCGCCCGCTTTCGCCCTCCGGTGTTCTGCCGTCCGGTGTGCCCGCATCGTTATCGTGTTTCCGCATATCGATAAACTCCAGAATTTGCACCCGGTATCCTGAATCCTCGAGCGCCTCGGCGCGCATCGCATCGGTTAGAAGAGCCGCAATCCGTTCCCGCACTATACCGAACCTGAACGCGCCTTCCAAAGCAGTGCGCCCGGGAATCTGGCGAGAGCTTTCACCGGCGTCGATCCTCGATTCCTCTTTTTGCTGCTCCGTTACCGGGGCGTCTCCGAGTTGGGCGTTTATTTCGTGCTGGCAGCAGGGAACCGCAAGAATAACCCTGGCGTTCCACTGCACCGAGCGTGCAAGCGCAAAATCGGTGGCAGTGTCGCAGGCATGAAGGCTGATCACCAGATCGGGCTGTTCGGCGCCCGAATAGCGTGCAATATCGCCGACTTCGAACGACAGTTGCTGGTAGCCGTAGGCATCGGCAAGCGCCGCACACCGCCCGATCACCTCTGTCTTGAGGTCGAGCCCGGTTACCCGGGCGTTGAGTTTTTTGACGACGGTCAGATAATAATAGACGGCGAAGGTCAGGTAGGACTTGCCGCAGCCGAAGTCGATCACGGAAAGCGGCCGTTCAGTGCCCGCTTCTGCGTCGAACTCCGGCAGAATATCTTCTATAAATTCCAGAAAGCGGTTGATCTGCCGGAATTTGTCGTATCGCGCCTTGACGACCCAGCCGTCTTTGGTCATAACGCCAAGATCCACCAGAAACGGGACGGGCGTTCCTTCGGCGAGTATGTAGTGCTTTGCCTTGTCATGCGCCGGGATGCGGCATTCCTCTGCATCCTGCTCCTGATCGGATGTCGAACCCGGTTCTTCTGCTTCCCCCCGTTCGGCAGATTTTCGAAAAACGGTGAGCTCGCCCCTTCGGTTTGTCATAATTGTATAGTGCTTGTTTGCGCAAGCGAATTCCGCACGCCCCCAGGAGCCGGAAAACCATTGTTCAAGTTCTGCCTCCAGCTCTGATGCGTCGACGTTGCGGTGAAAGCTCTGGGCTCCGCGGAATTCTTCGATCTGCCAGCGTAGCCCGGATTTGAGGACGACTGCACGCACGCGGATTTTTTGTGGCGAGCCTGCCGGTTGCGGCGTACCGGCGGCGGCGTCAGCGGGGCTATCTGCAGTGCTGATTGCGATGCTGTGTGCGGTTCCGGACCTTCGCGGGGCGGAGAGCGTCCCGGTCCGGATGTGTGCGGACGCGAGTTCGCGGGCCAGGGCGGCGGCGGTTGCGTTTTTTGTTTTTTCTGTCATTCAACACACTCCCATGTTTTTTCGCACGTTTAAAGAGGGGCATCAGGGCTGCGCACACCTGATACCCGTATGGTTGCCACCGGGCGCCATGTACCACCGGGCGCCATGTACCACCGGGCGAGCAGTTCCCGCATCCGCTCTGCGACCGGAATGCCGTACGCTCGTTCGATTTCCGGGCTCCGGACGACGTCGTCGGGCAAGCCGTTTTGTGCGATGCGGCCGCTGTCCAGAAGGATCATGGTGTCGGAAAACCGGAGCGCAAGCGAAAGGTCGTGGAACACGCCGATTGCCGCTTTCCCTTTTTGTGCGTACAGTCCGCCGATGAGCGCGATAAGTTCCAGCTGGGAGCCCAGATCCAGATGATTTGTCGGCTCGTCCAGGAGCAGTACCGCCGGGTCCTGGGCAATCGTGCGCGCAAGGAAGACCCGCTGTTTCTGTCCCCCGGAAAGCCGGGTGAGCAGTTCGTCGGCACGGTCGAGCACCGAGCAGATGCGCATGGCTTCCCGGGCGTCC
>JALHET010000415.1 GCA_022839525.1 Lentisphaerota bacterium | reverse complement strand
GAGCCTTTGAAGGAGCCGCCCGTGCCGGCGAACATGTTGGTGTTCCAGTTCGTTGCTTCTACCGCATCGGCGGGGATGCTCCACGGCGTTCCGGGGGGCGCAGTGTTGAGATCGATGCCCGTGCAGTTGTTGAACATGTACTGGTAGCAGGAATTGGCCAGATTCGTTGCCGGCAGCACCGGCAAGCGCGTCAGTCCTGTGCAACCGCTGAACATGTTGTTGTAGCAGAAGGGGGCCAGCGTCGTGGCGGGCAGCGCCGGTACGTTCGTCAGCCCCGTGCAGAAACTGAACATGCCGTCGTAGCACTTCTCGGCCAGCATCGTGGCCGGCAGCGCCGGTGGTTCCGTCAGTCCCGTGCATCTGTTGAACAGATTGTAGTAACAGTAATTGGAGAGATTCGTCGCCGGCAGTTCCGGCGCCTGCGTCAGCCCCGTGCAGCCGCGGAACATGTAGTCGTAGCACCTGTCGGCCAGCGTCGTGGCCGGCAGCGCTGGCGCTTCCGTCAGCCCCGTGCAGTTGTAGAACATGTAACCGTAGCAGGCGGTGGCCAGCGTCGTGGCGGGCAACTCCGGCGCCTGCGTCAGCCCCGTGCAGCCGCGGAACATGCCGTTGTAGCAGTTGGTAGCCAGCATTATGGCCGTCAGCGCCGGTGCCTCCGTCAACCCCGTACAACTGTTGAACATGTTGTAGTAACAGGAATCGAATAGTTTCGTCGCCCAAAGCGTCGGCGCGTTGATAAGCGCCGTACAGCCCTTGAAGAGGTTCGCGAAGCAATACGCATCCATCGCCGGATGCTCGCCGTTGGTCACGATCTCATGGTCGAGCAGGGTCTCGATGTTGCCGGAGCAGGCGACCGTCCCTTCAGCAGTAATGGTCCAGGCGAGTGAATCAGCGGCACCGGTAATGTGGGTGTTGCCCACCCCGCAGAGGTAGAGTCTGTACTCGCCGGATCCGTTGTCCGCCGCTTCTACGCCCAGGGTGGTGAAGTTCACCCAGTTCGTTGTGTCGGTGGAGGCGTAAAGCGCCCCGTTCCACGAGACTTTCTGCGGTGTGATGGTGAAGGTGTTCGTGCTCGAGAAGGTGATGTACGGGGTGTACCCCGGAAAGAGCGCCGCCGTGTCCGCATCGGCGACGGTCGCCTCGTAGTCCTCGCCGCCCGCCGAGAAGGTGTATTCGCCGTTGGGCAGCCAGAGGTAGAGCCTGCCGTTTTCATCGGCAAAAAGGTCGTTTACGCCGTAGGGATCGAGCGCCGTGATGATGATCGCCGCACCGGGCGAGAGATAAGGCACCCCCACGCACCAGACGCGCTCCGTGCCGTTGCTGGGCGCGGGGGTCACGAGCGAGGCGGCAAGACGGATCGAGCCGCCGGTGAAGATGTTCGAGACGGTGCCCGTGCCGCCGGAGCCCGGCCCGATATCCGCGCCGCCCCCGTCGCCCTGCGCGAAGACCGTACCGCCGGAGATCGCGACCGTGCCGCCCGCGCGGGCGTAGCCGCCGCCGATGCCCGCGCCACCGTCCATGCCGCCTGTTGCCGTGACCATGCCGCCGGAGATTTCGACCGTGCCGCCATAGCCGTAGTAGCCGCCGCCGATGCCCGCACCGTAGATGTCGCTCTCTGCCGTGACCACGCCGCCGGTGATCTTGACCATGCCGCCGTAACCCTGCTTGCCGCCGCCGATGCCCGCGCCACCCTCTATGCCGCCCGTTGCCGCAACCGTGCCGCCGGTGATTTCGGTTGTGCCGCCGTCGC
>JALHET010000414.1 GCA_022839525.1 Lentisphaerota bacterium | reverse complement strand
CTTCATGCGAAGTGCGGAAGCCGTCAAAGAAATGCAGGAACGGCACGCGCGACTCAAGCGTCGCCGCATGGGCGATGGTGGCCATGTCCATGACCTCCTGGACGCTGTTCGAAGCCAGCATCGCGAAGCCGGTCTGGCGGCAGGCCATGACGTCGCCCTGGTCACCGAAGATCGAGAGACCCTGACAGGCCAGGGCGCGCGCGGTGACGTGGAAGACCGTGGGAGTCAACTCGCCCGCGATCTTGTACATGTTCGGGATCATCAGGAGCAGGCCCTGAGACGCTGTGAAGGTGGTGGTCAGCGCGCCAGTGGTGAGCGCGCCGTGAACCGCGCCGGCCGCGCCGGCTTCGGACTGCATCTCGATCACGTGCGGCACGGAGCCCCAGAGGTTCTTCATGTTTTTGGCGGCCCACTCGTCAGCCCACTCGCCCATGGGCGAAGAGGGGGTGATGGGGTAGATGGCGGCGATTTCGCTGCAGGCAAAAGCGACTTCGGCGGCGGCCTGGTTGCCGTCGACCATGATTTTCTTAGCCATGTGTATGTCTCCTTTAAATGGTGAAGCGCGTCCGGGGTGCCGGACGCGCTTACAAGGGTGGGTTATTTCTTTAGTGCGGCACGGACCTCGTCGACGTGTCCGGCCGAACCGAGCAGGACGTTTTTCGCGGCGATGAACTTCGCATATTCCGGGATAAAGACTTTGCCGGGGTCGCGCAGGTCGAACTTCTCGGGATGGTCGCGGAAGAATTCGCGGTGTACGCGGCACCACACCAGGCGTCCATCGGTGTCAATGTTGATCTTGGTGACGCCCAACTTGGCCGCGCCGAGGAACTGCGAGGCGTCCACGCCGCTGGCGCCCTTGATCGCTCCGCCGGCCGCGTTGATGCGGGCGACCTCGTCCTGAGGAACCGAGGAGGAGCCGTGCATCACCAGAGGGAAACCGGGCATCAGCTTCTGGATCTGCTCGAGAATGTCGAAACGCAACTTCTGGTCGCCCTTGAATTTGAACGCGCCGTGCGAGGTGCCGATCGCGCAGGCGAGGGAGTCGCAGCCGGTCTGTTTGACAAAATACTCGGCCTCCTCGGGCTTCGTGTAAACGTGCTCGGCGGCATGGACATCCTCTTCGATGCCCTTGAGCTGCCCCAGCTCGGCCTCGACCACGATGCCCTTGGCGTGGGCGGCGTCCACAACGCGCTTGGTGATCTCGATGTTCTTCTCGAGCGGGTGGTGCGAGGCGTCGATCATGACGGAGCTGTACACGCCGGAAGCGATGCAGTCCATGCAGGTCTCTTCATCGCCGTGGTCCAGGTGCACCGCGAAGACGGCGTCGGGGAAGATCTTGTCGGCGGTCGTCATCATCGACTCAAGCATGAGCTTGTGGGTGTAGGAGCGGGCGCCCTTGGAGAGCTGCACGATGAACGGCGCCTTGCTCTCGACGTTCCCCTTAAAAAGTCCCATCGTCTGCTCGAGGTTGTTGATGTTGTACGCACCCAGCGCATACTTGCCGTAGGCGTGTGCGAACAGCTGCTTAGTCGCAACGATCATCAGGGTGTCTCCTAAACTGAGCGGACAATGCACCTGTACGGCATCTCCGCAAACGGTCGTGTTACACGTATATTGTACATATATGCCCGCTGCAGGGTGTATCGTATAGGTATGGGTCGCATTCGCCTGCTGATACTGGTCGGGTTGGGCGCTCCGCTGGCCGCTGTGTTGCTTTATCTGCTGTTTGTCAACACGCTGTGGGTCTGGGCCTCGC
>JALHET010000413.1 GCA_022839525.1 Lentisphaerota bacterium | reverse complement strand
GAACATTACAGACGGCGGCGCGAACTACTATAATATATGCGTGGACGCGGCGGGGCTCGCCGTGGCAGCTGACAGTTTCGCCGCCGTAGAACAACGCATTGACCGCGAACACCGCCTCTCTTACGCCGCGCTCGACGCCCACATGAATGCGGATTACAGGGACGAAGACGGCGAACGCGTCCGCCAACTTATGTACCACGGTCCGCGCTACGGCGGCGGCGAGACGTTGGGGGATGCCTGGGCCGTGCGCATTTCAAAGCTCTGGACATCCCTTGTGCGCGATCTCGTGGCGCAGCACAAGGACAACCCCAAGCACGTCAACTTCATCCCTGGTTTTTTCTCGTGGTCGAACACGATACTCCTCGGCTCGCGTCTTGCTGCGACGCCGAACGGACGCCGCGCGGGCGAGCCGATCAACCACGGCGCGAACCCGAACGACGGCTTCCGCGCGGACGGTGCGGTGACGGCGATGTGCAACTCGATCGCAGCCATCCAGCCCGGCTACGGCAATACGGCACCCGTCCAGCTCGAGGTTGATCCGCAGATCGCGAACGACTCCGAGGGCGTGGACAAGATGTGCGCGATGATCCGCGGAATCATCAACAGCGGCAATACGCTCCTCAACATCAACATCATCGACGCAAAGAAGATTATGGAGGCAGATAAGAATCCGCTGAAGTATCCCGACCTTGTCGTGCGTGTGACGGGCTTCACCGCGTTTTTCGCGATGCTCAGCCCTAAATTCCGCAAGCTCGTGGTGGACCGCATTCGTGCTGTCAATTGTGAAGCAGTGGCCGGAATGTAAAAAGGGAAGGGTATGAAATACGACTCTCCCCTGAAACTCCGTTGCGAACGCGTCTGGCGAACCTATTTGGGCGGTGCACTCCTTGACGAATTCCACGGCATCAGCCCTGCATGCGACACGCACTTTCCCGAGGACTGGATCATGTCTGTGGTTCGCGCCGTTAACGCGGGTCGAGAGGACGTAGTGGAGGGGCTCAACTGGGCGGCAGACGAAGACTGCACGCTGAAGGACTACATCGCCGCTGACCCGGCGGCCGCGCTTGGCGCAGAGCACGTTGCACGTTGGGGTGCGACTCCCGCCGTACTCTTGAAGGTAATCGACGCGGCGGAACGACTGGGCGTGCAGGTGCATCCGGACAAACCGCAGGCGCTGAAGTTCTTTAACTCGCCGTTCGGTAAGACCGAGTGCTGGCATATTCTCGGCGGACACACGCTCGACGGCGAGGCACCGTGCGTCTACATGGGATTCAAGCAGGGCGTCACGCGCGCGGCGTGGCGTGATGTTTTCGACCGGCAAGACATTGCGGCGATGCTCGACATGCTCCACCGCTTCGAGGTTCATCCCGGCGACACGTTTCTCGTGAACGGTGGCGTGCCGCATGCGATCGGGAAGGGGTGCCTACTTATGGAAATCCAGGAGCCTTCTGACTACACGCTCCGCACTGAGAAAGTGACGCCGCAGGGATTCGCAATCAGCGAAAGGCAGTGCCACTACGGCATCGGCTTTGATGCGATGTTCGACTGCTTCGACTACACAGGCACGAGTGCCGAAGAGGGGTTGCGGCGTTGGCGGATCCCGGCGGTCATCCGTGAAAAGACGCCGGACTTCATGCGGCGTACGCTTGTGAGTGCCGCCGAAACCCCTTGTTTCGCGTTGGAGCGGTTTGACGTGGCGGGGACTTGTCCCTTCACGTCGGCCGGGCGTTTTTTTGGGCTCTACGTTGCCGCGGGCACGGGCGTGTTGCGT
>JALHET010000412.1 GCA_022839525.1 Lentisphaerota bacterium | reverse complement strand
CGGGCATCGAATCCGGGAGGGCCGCTGTTTCAGCGGCACGCCAAAACGCCTCCGCGCTCGGCCTCAAGGCAACCTTCCACTGCCACGCGCTTGGCCAAGACCGCGTCGATCTTTCCAGACTCGTCACGGCACCGGAACGCACGGCCTGTATCGTCGACCCGCCGCGCAACGGTCTGGCGCCCGGCATCGCGCAAACGCTGACAGCCAGCGGCCTCAGCCGTATTTTCTATGTTTCCTGCGACCCGGCGACGCTCGCGCGTGACCTCAAAACACTTCTTGCGGGCGGGTACCGCATCACCCGTGCCGGTCTCTTCGACATGTTTCCCCGCACCGCCCACTTCGAGACCCTCGTCGAACTGCAACGCGGATAAACGCTCTTCGCGCAAAGGACGCAGAGCAGGAACAGCGGCTCGCCATGGGGCAAAAGTGTAGCTGAGGAAATTCTCCTCACCTACCGGCGAAGGTTCAGGTCAGGCAGTTTATACAGCCGGTTGACGAAACCGTCCGGGAACCGGGTTTTGTCATAAACCACCCGCGCCTGTAAAGTCCCTTTAGCCGCATCCGCCGCAAGGATTTTACAGTCGAACACGCCGCCCAACCCGCGCAACCGCTGCACAAAGTGGGTCGGATAATCCGAACGCGTCGTGTCGACATACCGCGCATTAGAAAGTGTCACCACGAGGATTTCCAACTTGCCGCCGATCTTCTCGCATGTGTCAGCCAGCCAAGGCGAGACCTTGCCGTTCATCTTGTCGGCCAAACGCCTCAAAGCGTCCTCCGTCCCGTTGCCGGACGTTTCCGTTACCTCAAAGCGGTCGCGAGCCACTACATCCGTCCTCGCTTGCGCGACAAAGTCGACCAGATCCGGTGACCGCACCACCGAAACGTCACAACCGCCCTTATACCCCGCACCGGTTTGCGCAGTAGCCGGTTCACATGTTATTCCAAGGTTTGCGACAATTTCGGATAAGCCATCGTTCACCACGCTGTACCGAGGCGCCGCCAAAGCACTCTGCACGCCGCCGACAAGAAGAACCGCCACCTGCGCGGCATCTTTCCCGTCCGCAACCGTCCGCACCATGACCCGCACCGGTTCCGGCCTGACCGACACAACTGCCGCATGCTGCCGCCGAGGTATCGGAGTTGCCGGGCGCAGGCGGGCATCCGACGCTCCCGCGTCCGCCACACCTGACACCTTGCCGCCCGCCGCTGTTGTCTGGAGTGGAGATGTCCCTGCAGCCACAGTCCGGTATCCCAGAAAAACCAGCAGTATCACAGCAGTAAAAAGCACACTTTCTATTCGTTTCATATCAAACGGAATCCTTTCTCACTTACACAGGCACAGGGGATATATTCCTTGTTCCGGGTCAGATTAGCAATCCGAATTCCAATCTCCGGAAATTAGACAAAAAAATACCGCTTGCGCTGGGAAGGATGGATTTGGTAACCTTTAACCCATTCTCAAGAGCGCCACTAGCTCAATTGGATAGAGCATCTGACTACGGATCAGAAGGTTGTAGGTTCAACTCCTGCGTGGCGCGCCATGAGCAACAGATGGCCAGATTGCGGGGTGGAGCAGCCTGGTAGCTCGTCAGGCTCATAACCTGAAGGTCGTAGGTTCAAATCCTACCCCCGCTACCAATTTCAGCCTCGGTTTTATTGAAAAAAGCCAATAAAACCGGGGTTTTTTGTTTGTGCGGCATAGTTGCCCCTTGGCTTGCAACAATATGAAACAAGCTGATTTATAGGGGTCAAAAGCCCAAACAAAAGCCCAAACA
>JALHET010000053.1 GCA_022839525.1 Lentisphaerota bacterium | reverse complement strand
TGGCTGCACGCTGGCGCGGGGCTCACGACCAACGGCTCGGGTTCTGTCTCGGTGTGGGCCGACCAGTCGGGCCACGGGCATGACGCGACACAGGCGACTTCCGGCGCGCAGCCGACCTGGGTGGCTGACGCGGTGAACGGCCTGCCCGCCGTGCGCTTCGAGGCGTCGGGCACAAAGGATGGCATGGCTACCGGTTGGAGTGCCGCAACCAGCAACGCCTACACGGTCTTCGTGGCCGGAACCTTCCGCAAGGCTTCGGGTTATGCGTGGCGGCGCATTTTGCAGGGATCTGCCGGCTACAACTGGGGTATCGCTGTGCAAGAACTCGGTAAGTTCTATACGTTTGTGCCGAACGGGGCTTCTCACACGCTCCTCGCGACCCCTGACCTCCGGGTTGCGGTCGGCGTTCCGTTTGTAGGCTCGGTGACGGCCAACGGGACAAACAGCTTTTTCTCTTTGAACGGCTTCGCGTATCCGTCGGTTGCGGCCACGGGCACGCCGAACATCCTCTGTCTCGGCGCGGTCGGTTATATCGGTGACGGCTGGGACGGCGATATCCTCGAGGTGATCGGCTACGACCGTGCCCTGTCGTTTGAAGAACGGCGGCAGGTCGAGCGCTATTTGGCGGTCAAGTATGACGCCCTCTCGGCGCACCGCGTGCCCGCAGTCGGCCTTCAGCAGTGGCTGCGCGGCGACAGCATGACCGCCGATGTGCTGGACGGCGCAACGCCGCGCGTTTCCAAGTGCGAGAACCAGACCCAAACCGTCGGGCTGCATGCCACGCAGGCCACGACGAACCGCATGCCCGAATGGGTCGCGGCCTCTTTCAACAACAAGCCCGCGCTCCGCTTCGATGCGGTCGAGGGGCAGTACGACAGCCTGAGAAGCGCCGCGACGAACGTCGGCACCGCCTACTCGGTGGTCGCGGTATACGGCATCCGTTCAACCGGCGCCTTTGAGCGCGTGGTCATGCAGGGCGTCGGCGGCATCAGCCGCCTCAGTGTGGACAACGGTCTTGTCACGCGGCGCGCCCATGCTGCGGTCTCCCAGCTTCTGCCTTGCCAAACCAACATGCCGGCCATCGCAGCCATGACCTGTGACGGGTCAACCTCGCGCTTCTACGTCAACGGCGTGAACCTGACCCAGAACGGGACGCCGGTAGGCGCCTGGGGCACGGGCGGCGGCGGCAGCGGCAGCGTGTTTTATTTCGGCGCGGGCACGGGCGACAGCGCGCTGGACCTGCCGCTGGACGGCGACCTCGCGGAGGTGCTGGTCTATAACCGGAGCATCTCCGACAACGAGCGCCGCCGGATCGAAACCTACCTGTCCGACCGCTATGCCATCCCGGTGGACAGGTCCAACGCGCGCGTCTGGTCGGGCGGCTTCGGCGGCGTGTGGCACCTCACGGGCACGGGGCGCCTGCTGCTGGCCGACTCTTCCCCAACGCAGACTGGCGCGGTTTTGCTCGGGCAGCCTGAGCCCGTTTCGGAGAACGCCTTTGCGGGGCAGGGGCTGGCGTGGGGTTCCGGCACGCAGGTGGGCCGGTCGCGCACAGCGCCCGCGGCGGCGCCGCAGACGCTCTCATTCTGGGCAAAGCAGCAAATGCCGGTGGCGGATCAGGCCATCGTTCTTGCCGGGACGAACGGTCAGCCGTATGCGGCGCTGAACAACGCGGGCGGGAAACTGGCGGTGGCGGGCACGGACGCGGCGCCGCTGGCCGAGCCGTTCACGGGGGCGTGGGCGCACTACGCGGTGGCGGTCAACGCGAACGGCAGCGTGCAGGCCTACGGCAACGGCCTTCCGCTGGAGACGGTTCCGTCCGTGCTGGCCACAAGCATGCCGACCAACCAGGCGCTCACGTTCGGCCATGCGGCGAACGCGGCGGATGCGGCCAAGACCTTCTCCGGTGTGCTGGACGAGGTGCGCGTCGAATCCGTGCCGCGCAGCGCGGACTGGATCCGCGCCGCGTACATGACGCAGGCAGAGAACGAAAGCTTCACCAGTTATAACCGTTGGGGAACCTTGATGCTGATGCGGTAAAGGTCTTCCCTACCGGTTCCTTCGGAAGTCGCGCATGGTGCGGCCGAAGCGCCGGCGGAAAAGGGTGCTGACGTGGCTTTCGGAATCGAAGCCGCAGGTTCTGGCGATTTCGCCGATCGGCAGGTTGGTTTCCCGGAGGAGCGTGCAGATGCGTTCGAGGCGCACGCGCTGGATTTCGTCGAGAATCGTGTGCCCCAAGGTTTCGCGGAACCGGATCTCGGTTCTGCGGCGCGAGGCGGAAACGTGGCGCACCACATCCGGCACGCCGATTCCGGAACAGGCGTTGAGGGCGATGAACTCCAGTGCCCGCAACACGGTGATGTCGGCGATCTGCGTGGTCTCGGTCGAGTGGCGCGAGACCACATGCGCCGGGCCGTAAACGATGACCCGCCGTTTGCGCGTGGCGCGGCGCATCAGCTCCTCCAGATGGCGCGCGGCTTCGTAGCTGGCATGTTCGGCGTCGAGCAGGATGCTTGACATCGGCGGGGTGGTGGTCTCGCACAGGTCGTCGTCGTTGTCCACGCCGAGCACGGCGATCTCACGCGGCACGGCGAGACCGGCCCAGACGCAGGCGTCCATCACCTGCCGCCCGCGGTTGTCCATGGCGGCGAGCAGGGCAACGGGCTTGGGCAGGCCGCTGAGCCACGCGCAGAGGCGGTCGCGCTCGAGCCCGGCGTCGTCCTGTTTCTCTCTCGGCAGGGAACCGTAAAGATGGCAGCCGAAACCGGCCTCGCGCAGGCGTTGCGCGAAAGCCGCGCCGCGCCGCACGGACCACCAGATGTCATGGACTTCGCCCACGAAGGCGTAGTGGGCGAACTTGCGGGCGAGAAAATAATCGGCCGCCATATGCCCGACCGCCTCGGTGTCGCTGCGCACGATGCTGTGCTTGGCAAGGGGGTGGCCTCGGTGTGTGAAGGCGTCTGGCGGATCGATGATGACCATGGGCAGTTTTGACGTGAGGGCGATGTCCACCAGCTCCGGTGTGTAGAGGCGCCCGATGATGCCGGTGCAGCCCCACTCTTTCATGTGCGTCAGTTTCTGCTCGCCCTGGCGCCCTTCGATGATGTGGAGGCCCCACGGGCCGTGCCGGTGGACGTATTGCAGGATGCCGCGCCGCATGTCGCGGCTGACCTTCACCGAGGTGGGAAGCAGCACGGCAACCTGCGGCATTCTGTTAAGGGTTCTGGACATGGTCGGCCGTCGCGTCGAACGTCGAACGTGTAAAAGGATGACCCGAAAAGGTGGAGAAGTCAATGCCGGTCTGCGCAAAACAGCAGATTATTTTGCGTAAAACCCTATGGACGGACTTGCCACAAGGAAGTAAACTGGCATCAATGGTTGGGAAACGGGTAGTGCGGTTTTCCGCAAAACAACGGGATAAGGGGTGATCCGTGATGATGAGAAGGTTTGGGTTGATCGGGCTGCTCGGCGCGGCGGGACTGGCTGCTTACGGAACCGGGGATTTTCCCCCTCTGTTCCCTTTTCTGATCTCATACGACGGGCCTGACAACGTCTCCAGCATGGCGCACCTGCTCGACGCGCCGGCCGGCCGGCACGGTTTCATCCGCGTCGAGAACGGCCATTTCGTCAACGACAAGGGACGCGTGCGCCTGCACGCCACAAACCTGACCGGGCCGGCGAACTTTCCGTCGCACACGGATTCGGACAAGCTGGCGGAGCGGCTCGCGCGCTTCGGCATCAACTGCGTGCGGCTCCACTACTTTGACTCGGAGTACGGCGGGCACCTCCCGGAGCCGATCGCGCAGACCGCCGGCATCTTTGGCGAAAAGCCTGCGTCGCAGCGTGTCCTTGACCCGGGACAGGTCGACCGGCAGGCGTACCTGATCGCGGCGCTCAAGCGGCGCGGCATCTACGTGAACATCAATCTTCAGGTCGCGCGCACCATGGACGAGCGCGACGGGTTCGTCAACGCCAAGGGGAAACCCTGGGCCGATAACGGGGTGAACAACTTCGACCCGCGCCTCATCGCGGTGCAGAAGGAGTACGCCAAGGATCTGCTCACGCGCGTGAACCCCTACACCGGTTTGACCTATGCCGACGACCCCTGCGTAGCCATCGTGGAGATCAGCAATGAAAACGCGATGCTCCTTTATTACCATCATTTAAACTGGCTGGACCGTTTGGGCGAACCGTACGCCGGCGAGCTCCGGAAGCAGTGGAACGCATGGCTGAAAAAGAAATACGCGACGACCGACGCAGTGAAAGACGCCTGGAAATGGGCGCCCGTCCCGTTGCGCGACGAACAGATCCCCGAAGGAGGCTTTTCCGGCCCCGTGACCTTCAGCCGAGAAGCCTGGGTGCTGGAAAAGGGCACGGCAGAGGCCTCGTGCGCGGCCGCAGACGGCGTGCTCGCGCTGGACGTCACGCGCGACTCGGACACGATGTTCCCCAAGCTGTTCCGTCGCGTCACGGTCAAAAAGGGACAGCCCTACACGCTTTCGTTCAGAATCCGCCGCACGCGCGGCACGGAGAGCGGCCCGCTCGGTTTCGCGGTGGCCGACGCGAAGGGCGGATGGCGTCCGCTGGGCGTGTTCACGAGTATTCAGGCCGGCACCAATTGGACGGCCGTCACCCGCGTGTTTGACGCGGCGGAAAACTCCGACACCGCGCAAGTGCAGCTCACACGCTTTGCCGAGGGGCGCTACGAGTTGGACGATTTTTCGTTCAAAAGCGGCGCTGCGGGCGGATATGACCTGTCGGGGAGGATCGAGGACGGGACCGCTCCGATCGTCAAGTCCGAAGCGTATGCGCCCGAGCAGGCGCGGCGGGACTTCTACCAGTTCATCATCGATACGGAACGCGCCTTCTGGACCGGGATGCGCGATTACCTGAAGGACGAGCTGAACGTCAAAGCGCTGGTCGCGGGCACCCAAATCGATTACAGCCCGCCGTATGTGCAGGCGGAACTGGATTTCGTCGACAAGCACGGCTACTGGTGCCACCCCTCTTCCGTCAAACGGAACGAGTGGCGCATCGGCAACACCGCGATGGTCAACTCGATGTCGACGCCTCTGGCGATGGCCTCGCTGCGGGTGCTGGGCAAGCCCTACACGGTCAGCGAGTGCAACGCGCCCTATCCGAACCAGTACGGCGCGGAGTTCCAGCCCATGATGCGGGCCTACGGCGCGCTGCAGGGATGGGACGGCGTGTTCGCCTACACTTACAACCACTCGGCGGATTTCGAGCCGCCCCGCTCCACCTACTTTTTCCACATCCTCGCGCGGACGGACGTGCTGGCGCACTTTCCGGCGTGTGCGGCCATGTACCTGCGCGGCGACGTGCGGGAGGCGCAAAAGACGGTGGTCGGCGCGAGGGGCTACCCCGAATATTTCGCTTCGCTGGTGGCAAGCAAAGTGATCTCGGCGGGGATCGGTTCCGCGGGATTCGACTCGAAGCTGGCGCTGATCCACAAGACCGCCGTGGACTTGACCGGCAAGCGGGGGACAGATCCCGCCTCGGTCAAAAAGCCTGAGGGCAAGGTGCTGGCCAGCGACACGGGCGAACTGGCGTGGAACGCCGAGCGGCCGGGCGAGGCCTATTGGACGGTGGATACCCCGAACACCAAGGTGTTCTCCGGTTTCCCGGCGGGAAGGGCCGTCGCGCTCGGCGGCGTGGGGCTGGCGGTCGGCAGGACGCGCCTCAACTGGGCCACGGTCTCGCTGGTCTCGCGGCGGGCCACGGGATTCGGCGAGGCGGGGCGTCCGGCCAGCATCCTGCTGGCGGCGACCGGGGTTTCCGGGAACGAGGGCACCGAGATGGTGAAACTGTCGGACACCGAGAGCGCCTTCCGCGACCGCGAGAAGTGGGGCAGCGGCACTGTGCTGGTGGAGGGCGTCCCGGCTACGGTGACGCTGCCTTCCGACCCGGCCCGCACGCAGTGTTTCGCGCTCGACCCGCGTGGGGAGCGCACAGTCAACGTTCCGGTCGGGAAGGCTGAGAACGGCGGATCGAAGATTGAGATCGGGCCGGCTTACCGGACAGTGTGGTACGAGATCGAAGTGAAGTAGGGGCGGTCTTATGTGGCCTCCCCAAAAATAAGCAGGAGGAAAAGCATGAACCGACACAAGAGAAAAATGACGGCCATCATGGCCGCAGCGGTTGTTCTGGCGGCGTCGGGAGCCTTCGCAGCCGCATCGGGCGAGATTCTCGTTGACGCGGCTCTGTGCAGCCGGCACTGGACAACCGTGTTTACCAACGAGGTGCCCCTGACGTGGAACTGGGTGACGAACGCGACGGGCGCGCGGCTGGAGATCGCGGGCATGAACAGCACGTTCACGACAAACTTCTCAACCGGTGTGTCGAGCTACGTCTGGCGGGCCTTCGGGGCCGGGGTGCCTCCGGCCGAGGACGTATACCGGTTGACCCTGACGTTCTACAAGAACACCGCCCCTGTCGGCGTCTTGACGGCGCAACTGGCGGTGGTCAAAGGCGCGTTCGGCGCGGCGTCGGTCAAGCCCGTTTCCGATGCCCCGGTCTGGTCGCGGGTCAGGGAGAACGTGGTGATCCCGTATGATGCGGCGTGGGATCCGGTTTCGGCGGCGGACGCCCTGTCCGCGCAACTTGTGATCGCCAGGAAGGAGGGCTTGGCGCGGACCAATGCGTTTGCGGACGCGGCCGGTTTTTACGGCTGGCCGCTCAGGAGCGGCGGCTGGGGGTACGGCCTGTTCGGGCTGTCCCTGGGGTTCCCGGGGACGACCAACGTGTGGACGGCGGAACTGTTGCGTCCGCTGGACGGGACCGCGTTCGGCCTGCGCTGACCCAAAGCGCAAACATCTATTAAACGGAGAGACGCATGAAAAAGAAAACGGCAATAAAAAAGAGTGTCATGGGGCTTTTCGCGGCGTGCCTTGTGCTGGGCGCGTGGGCGGAAGGGCCGACGGTCACCGGCGTGACCGTGAAGCAGCGCTGGCCGTGGAGCAGGCTGGTGGACATCGACTACACGCTGGAGTGGGATGACCCGGCGGGTGAGGCGGATATCACGCTGACCGCGTACAACGGCAGCCAAGCGGCCCCGCTGACGATTCCCCTTGCCTCGCTGTCGGGCGATCTGTGCAGCGTCAAACGGGGATCCCGCCGCATTGTCTGGGATCCGACGAAAACGGCTTATACCCGTGATCCGCTCATGCATTTCAGTGTGGATCTGACGGCGCGTCCGGTTCCGCTGTACCTGATCATGAGTCTGACCAATACGGTGGGCACGCCTCCTCAGATGGAGTACGTGTACGAGGCAGACCTGACCAACGGCTTGTGGGGCGCATGGGTGAGGAATCCGGTGACAAACGGAACGACCGTTGTCCCGTCCGTCATCTGGACCGGCGTGACGACCAACGACGTGTACAAGACCGAAAAGCTCGTCTTGCGCCGCATCCGGGCGGGCACGTTTAAGAACGCGAACGCCGCCACCGTCACTCTGACCAAAGACTTCTACGCGGGCGTGTTTGAACTTACTCAGCGGCAGTGGGAGCTGATCGCATCCCCGCCGCTCGCCTCCAAGCCGAGCAATTTCAACAATCCGGATTACTACGCGACGCGTCCGATCGAAACCGTGACCTACGACACCCTCCGCGGCGCCACCAACGATATTCCCGCGATCGACTGGCCGTTGACGGGGTCCTCCGTCTCCTCCAACAGTTTCATCGGGAAGCTCAGGGCCAAGACCGGCATCGACGGCTTCGACCTGCCGACCGAGGCGCAGTGGGAGTACCTGTGCCGCGCCGGAACCACGACCTACTTCAATGACGGGAAGCCGGACACGGATACGGCTGTTCCCAACGACAAAACCAACATATGGCTCAACGCTTTGGGACGTTACCAGTACAACGGTGGCTGGGTCGACTCGTATATATTCCCGCCGCGGGATTGCACGCCGTCAAACGCCACGGCGGTTGTCGGCTCTTTTCTGCCGAACGCCTGGGGGCTGTACGACACGCTCGGCAACGTATGGGAGTTGACGTTGGCGTGGAATGGAACCCTGTACGGGGGCACAGACCCGTCAGGGGTGACGAACGGCACAATGCGCGTACGGAGGGGCGGCGCCTGGTCGTCTGCGCCAAACCTTTGCCTTCCGACGTACCGGAACGCATTCTACGCATGGGATGGACTTCGCGACCAAGGCATCCGCCTCGTGTGGACGCTGCCCTGACCGGTAACGCCGTGTGGATTCGGGACATTTAACGAGAGGAACGGAAATGAAAACCGCGAAAACAATCGGAATGGTCATAACGACGGGGCTGGCCGGGTGGCTGGCGTTGGGCGCGTTGGCGGACGGGCCGGCAATCAGCGACGTGGTGGTGCGGCAGCGCTGGCCGTGGAGCAGGCTGGTGGACATCGATTACACGCTGGTCTGCGACAGTCCAGAAACGGAAGTGGATGTGCGGCTGACGGCGTACAGGGGCGCGGATACAAATCCGCTCAACATACCGCTGGAATCGCTCTCGGGCGACCTTTACGGGGTCAAAGAAGGGTTCCGACGCATCGTCTGGGATCCGGCGAAAACGCCCTATTCCAATGAGTCGATCGCGAATTTCCGCGTGACCCTGACCGCAACGCCGCTCCCGCTCTACATGATTGTGGATCTGACGGCGGCGGCGGGGGCGACCAACCAGATCACCTATGTTTACGAATCGGACCTGGCCAGCGGCGCGTACGGCACGGTCGTGACCAATCCCGTCACGAACGTCGTGTCAATGGCCTGGACCGGCGTGACCAACAACGACAGCTACGCTACGGACAAACTCGTGCTGCGGCGCGTTTCGGCGGGCACCTTCATGAGCGGGGGCACGTCGACGGCGCTGCCGACCACCCCGGCTGCGGTGTCGAATGCTTTCTACGCCGGCGTGTTCGAGGTGACGCAGAAGCAGTGGTACCATGTGATGAGCAACTGGCCTTCCTATTTCGCCAACGCCACGTATCGGGACGCCCGGCCGGTGGAACGGGTCAATTACAATGTGATCCGCGGCGCGACGAACGACACGCCGGCCGTCAACTGGCCCGCGACGGGCGTTGCCGTCTCGCCGGACAGTTTTCTGGGCAAGCTCCGGGTGAAGACCGGGATCAGTGGCTTCGACCTGCCCACCAGCAAGCAGTGGGAATACCTGTGCCGCGCCGGCACGGCGACGTACTACAACGACGGGCTGCCGATGCCCGCAAACACCGCTTCAAACGATCAGATCAATGCGCTTGCCAGGTACATAAACAATTCCGCATTTAGCAGCTGGGGGCCAAATGTTACCACGGCGGCTGGCACCGCGAAGGTCGGCAGCTACCTTCCCAACGCCTGGGGTCTCTACGACACGCACGGCAACGTGACGGAGTGGTGTCTCGATGCAGTCGGAACAGGCGGCCGCGTGAACAGGAGCGCGAGCATCGGGTATGACGGGAGGTATCTCTACGCGGGGTGGATAAACAATTCTTCAGCACAGAACGACCCGGACTGGCCTCCGTATCCGGGCACCGACTCGACGGGGAGGGGCACCGGCTTGCGGGTGGTGATGCTGCTGCAGTGACCGGG
>JALHET010000411.1 GCA_022839525.1 Lentisphaerota bacterium | reverse complement strand
GTGTTGGGCGTGATCGGCGGCGGCATTGTGGGCGTGACGCAGTTGAATGTGCCGTTGGATCAGTATATTTCGATGGCGATGGATTTTGCCCGGATGCGTGACCTGTACGTGGGGCTGTTGAAGGCGTTGGTTTTCGGCATTGTGATCACGGGCGTCTCCTGTTACGAGGGGTTCACCACCACGCAGGGCGCGGTGGGTGTGGGCCAGGCCACGCGGCGCTCGGTGATCACCTCCTTCCTGCTGATCTTGGTTTTGGGTTATATCATCACACGGTTGTTCTACGACTTATGATCCGGTTCGACAAAGTGACAAAACAGTTGGGCGGCCGCAACGTTCTGGATGAGCTCTCATTCGAGATCCGGAAGGGCGAAATCTTCACCATCGTCGGGCCGTCCGGAACAGGCAAGAGCGTGACGCTCAAGCATATGGTCCGGTTGCTGACGCCCACGCGCGGCTCGGTGTGGATCGACGGCACGGAGATCAGCGCCGTAAACGGTTCCGGTTTGGATCGCGTCCGCGAGCGCTTCGGGTATCTGTTTCAGGGCGGCGCGCTGTTGGGATGGATGTCGGTCGCCGAAAACATTGCGCTGCCGTTGCGGGAAAAGACGCGCTTGACGGAAGACGAGATCGGCGCGCGCGTGACTGACGCGCTGCGTGCGGTCGGCCTTGAGGGCGACGGCGACAAGTTCCCGAGCGAGATCTCAGGCGGTATGCAGAAACGCGCGGGCTTGGCGCGTGCCATCGTGAACCGTCCGGAGATTGTGCTCTACGATGAGCCGACCTCCGGTCTCGATCCCGTTACGGCCCGCACGATCGACCAGTTGATCAAGCGCCTCAACGAAGAGTTGGGCATCACGAGCGTGATCGTCTCGCACGACCTGCAGGGTGCCCTGTTGATCGCGGATCGCATCGCGATGTTGACGGGCGGGAAATTCGTCGAGGTGAGCCCGCCGAAGACGTTTGTGGCGACTGACCAGCCGGATGTGCGCAGTTTTTTGGACGCGCAGTTTATTTCGAAAAAAGGGCTTGAAGGAATGTGAGGAGGAAAACATGAGTCTGAAGAAGAACAAAGAGGTTTTTTCCGAGGTGATAGTCGGCACGTTCATGGTCGCGGTCTTAGGTTTGCTGGTCTACTTCACGATTATCATCTCGGGGGTCGAGGTTTTTAACGGCAAGAGCCGGGCGCCGGTGACGGTTCATTTTCAGGATGTCGGCGGATTGAAGGTGCGCGATTCGGTTGTGTTGCGAGGCATGACGGTCGGGTCGGTCAGCGACATGCGGTTGGATAACAGCGGGGTCACGATCACGCTGCAGATCCAGCAGACAGTGAAGTTCCGGGAGGGGTACACGATATCCGTCAACTCGGGGTCGCTGCTGGGCGGCAACTACCTGCTGATCGAAGAGGGCTCGGGGGCGGAGGTGCCCAAAGGGACGGTGTTGACCGGCGAGACGCCCAACAACTGGATGCGCGACTTGGGCGAGATCGTCGCGAAGCTGAAAGAGGCGACGGCCGGCGACCATTTGAAGAGCATCGTCACGAATCTGGAAGCGGCGGTCGGGGCGATCAAGGTTACGGCCACGCGGGTGGAGGAGGGCAAGGGCACGCTCGGGAAACTCTTGTCGGAGGACATGTCGCTCTACAACGACCTGTCGAACACGGTGGCCAACCTGAAGTCCGTGACGGCCAAGATCGACACGGGCGGGAACTCGCTGGGCCGTCTCATCAACAGGGAACCATAGGGAAGCTGCTGTCGTCGGATGACACGATCTACCGCGATCTGCAAGAAACCATGGAGCGGATCAAGAACGTGGCCGTGCGGCTGGATAACGGGGAGGGGTCGCTCGGCAAGCTGATGAAGGACGACAACAAGGTCTATAACGATCTCGATGCGACTGTGGCGAACCTGAAGCTGGTGACAGACCGGCTGGCCAAGGGCGAGGGCACGCTGGGCAAGCTCTCGAAAGAGGATGAGCTGTACACCGATGTGCAGGGGCTGATCAAAGACGTGCGCCAGACGGTCGACAACTTCCGCGACACGACCCCCATCAGCGCCTTCGCCAGCCTGATCATGGGTGGGCTGTGAGGGCGTTTTCGGACGCGGGGCGCCTTATCCGATCCTCATGAGATTCAGGAACACCGTGATTATGACCGCGTTAACCAGGTCAATCAGGAATGTCCCGGTGATCGGCACCACGAGGAACGCCCGCTCCGCCGGACCGTAATGTTCCGTCAGGGTTTTCATGTTGGCAATGGCATTAGGCATTGCGCCGAGGCCGAAGCCGCAGAGTCCTGCCGACATCACCGCAGCGTCGTAATCGCCGCCCATTACGCGGAAGGTGACCAGCCGGGCGAACAGCGCGATCAGCACCACCTGCGCCATCAGGATCAGCAACATCGCCCCCGCGACGCCGCTCAGTTCGATCAGGTTCAGGCTCATCATCGCCACGGTGAGGAAAATTCCGAGCATCACGGCGGAGAGCTGTTCCACGGTTTCGGTCAGGAAGAAATCTTTGTTGTACAGATCCGCGACATTGCGGAGCACGACCCCGAGAAAAAGGGCTCCCATGTAAACCGGGAAGACGACACCCATCTTTTGCACGCCTAGGCTGATCCATGCCCCGGCTTTGACGCAGAAGAGAACCGCAAGCAGGTGGCGCCAGAACCCGGTGCCGGGTTCAGCCAATGTCCTGATATCGGAAAGGATGCCGGACGCGTGGGTATGGGTGGAAGTAGATGGGCATGCCGGGGACGGGGCAGTCACGGCAGAGGCGAGGTTCCTGCCCCGGATC
>JALHET010000410.1 GCA_022839525.1 Lentisphaerota bacterium | reverse complement strand
CAAGGCGAGCAAGGGGCTGCTGCGGGTGGACAACGGCAGTTTCACGGTGACCAACAACATGACGCTCTACTGCGGCAGCAACGGGGAGGGCGTTATCGCCATCGGCTCGAACGGCGTGTGCGTGGCCAAGAACATCGTGCTCACCAACAACACGCAGTCCGTGGTGCAGTTCGACTTCGGGAAGCAGGGGTGCGGCGTTATGCGGGCGACCGACACCCTTACGATTTGCGAAGGCGCGCAACTCAAGGTGGACACGCGGGCCTACGCGGGTGAGAAGACGTGGTTCAAGCTGATCGACTGCGCGACGCGCGTGGGCGAGTTCGCGCCGGCAAACATCACCGTGACCGGAAACGGCAAGGTGGTCCAGGAAGAAACCGGGGTCTGGCTGCACTACCCGAGGGGGACTTTGATTAAACTTTTGTGAGGCGCGAAGCCCCGGGCTTCTTTCGGGAGGGGGAGAACAATCAGCTTGGGAGCGGATACGGTTCTTGGGAGAGCCTGTGCGTTTGCGCTCCGGCTGGGGTGCTGCGGCATGGCTGTTCCAGCCTTTGCCGCTACGGGGCCGGAAGGTTTTGAGCCCTTGCCGGAACAGCCGGGCGACGAGGCGTGGACGTTCATCGACGGCCTGAAGGGGCAAAAGGGACAGCTCCTGGTGCCCGAACAACCCTGTGCCATACAGGCTGATATTTGGGACTGACAATCCGGCTGATCTCGGCTGGTTGTTTTTCGGTGGCGATGCGGGAAAAAAATAAAAACGGAAGGGGCATGGGCATGATGCGTTTGATCGGGCAGGTGTTGACGGTTCTGGTTTTGTCGGCGGGCATGGCGTATGGGGGGGGCGGGACACCGCTGCCCGGCGAAGGGGGCGAGAAGCCCGCGGTGGGGTGCGAGCCGTTCCCGAGCCGGTTGCACGCGTTCGTGTGGCGCAACTGGACGGTTGTGCCGCAGGCGCGGCTGGCCGAGGTGGTGAAGGCCAAGCCGGAAGAGCTGGCGCGGGTCGCGGCGTCGATGGGTCTGCCCCCGCAGGGTGCGATCCTGCCGGAGTGGAAGGACAAGGGCTACATCACGGTGCTGCGCCGCAACTGGCACCTGCTGCCGTACGGACAGCTCATGACCCTGCTCGGCATGTCGAGGGAGCAGTTGCGCTATTCGCTGGACGAGGACGATTTCCTGTTCCATAAGCTTGGCCGCATCAAGCCGAAGTGTGAGCCTTTGCTCTACGCGCCGCCCTCACAGGAAGAAGCCGCCGCCGCCGCACGGCTGCGGGGTTGGCTGCGCGAAGAGGCGGGGGCAGAGGTCTTCGCGCAAGCGGAGGAGCCCCGCTTCGCGTTCATTAAAACCCTGACCCGGCCTGATCCCGCGTTGCAGGTTGCCAAAGCGGACGGCGCCTCGCCGTTCGAGCTGCGTTTCATCTTCTCCTATTTTGCGGATTACGGCGACCCGCTGATCGATCCCGAAGTGAAATCCTATCCCGAGGGGCTTCTCCAGCGCCTCGCGGCGGTGGGCGTGAACGGCGTGTGGGTTCACACGGTGCTGCGCACGCTCGCGAAGGATCCGGCGTTCCCCGAGTTCGGCGCGGACTGCGAGAAGCGGATCGCGGGGCTGCGGACGCTGGTGGCGCGCGGCAAGAAATACGGCATCGATGTCTATCTCTACATGAACGAGCCGTGCACGATGCACGCGTCGTTTTTCGAGGCGCGGCCGGAACGGGCGGCGATGCGCGGCGTGGCGGCGGACGTCAATGCGCGGCTCTGCACCTCGCATCCCGAGGTGCGGCGCTGGATGTCCGA
>JALHET010000409.1 GCA_022839525.1 Lentisphaerota bacterium | reverse complement strand
CGTGGCCTCGCGGTAATGGTTGGTCGGCGCGAGCAGGGCCTGATGCAGGATGTTGGTGATCTCCGGCGAATCCCCGCTCCGCCAGAGGGTGCCGAGAAGTTCCGCGACATACTCCGGCGTCCCCTCGGACGTCCGCGCGAGCGGCGTGTCCCGCGACAAGAGTTCTTTCCCGATCAGGCCGACCATCTCCCCGTCCTTTCCGCGCCCTAGCCGTGCATTGACGGATCGTAGCGAGTCGTCCGCCTCGTACCACGGCCGCGCTGTCGGGGCGACCCGGGCGAAGAACCGCGCGGCTGCGTTGGGCGCGGTGTGTCTGTTTCCGGTCTCCTCTCCGCCGCCCGGCGCCGGCGTCGGGAAAGCTTCCCGCCCGGGATCGAAGGGGCTCCCAATGACCCGCAGACACTCGGGGTCGGTTTCAAGGGTCTTGACGCGGTTCAGGAAGTGCGAATACCGCAGCGACTCCCGCGACGGGCGGTCGATGAGGCAGTCCTCCCAAGAGTCCCCGTATAGAGCCTTCTCTGTAGCCGCAGTGTACCACGCTTTCCGCTGTCCTGCGGGGAACTCCTTGACCACGGTCTCCGCAAGAAAAGCCATCGGCACGGGCGAGGCCATAATGTAGGCGTGCAGGATGATGTCACGAAAGAGATTGGTCTTGATGGAATCAGGGGGAGATGCCTTTATGACCCCATCCGTACGCAAAGCAAGGCTGCAGTTGAGATTGGTTTGAAAGAGTAATGCCTGATGGAGGATGTTCGTAATCTCCGGTGAGTCCCCGCTCCGGTGAAGCGCTTCGGAAATTTCTGTGATATATTCTCTGGTGCCTGAAAGGGTTGACACAAGCGGACACCTTTCTCCGATCAGCCCCCTTTTCATGTTACGAATCATCCAGTCCGCGTTCTCAAAGCCGAGTTCTGCGCTCAGTCCTGTGTTCAGCGACACCAGCGAGTCGTCCGGCTCATACCACGGCCTCGTCGTTGGAGCCACCATATCGATGCGCGAGCCGGATTCTGTCGGGCTTATGTGTTGCCCGAAAGAAATCAACCCCATGCCGAACACCAACGCAGTCAAAAAAACACACCTGATTCTCATTGCTTCCTCCTTTGTTTTCATCACACAAGACTATAGATCGTGAACCGGGGTGCGGTTCACCCCCTGTACCCCGACCGAGATGGGACGAAATATCCCGCTCACATTGTACCCTTTAACCCGGCCCATGGGCAGGTCGTAGCCGCCCGACGTGTACCCGAACATCAGGCACCGCTTGATCACCCGGCCACAGCCCGTTGTTCCAGTCGTGATGTCACTTCTCCGCTTCACCCTCCTTCGGTCTGCCGATCTGGTGCAGGACATCATGAAAATACGACACGTCGGCGAAGCGCTTGGGCGACCGGGCCGCCATCCGCACGGCCAGCCTCTTCCGCTCCTCGCTGGTCTCCCAGGCCGAGTCTAACGAACGCATGGCCCAGTCGATCAGGCTCGCGCCGAAACTGGGAATCCATGCCGCGTCGACCGCCTTGAGTAGGGCGTTTGTGGCCACCGGGTCCGCGCCGTACCGGAGGGCGGACACGTAGTTGTACCATGCGTCGCTGTTCTCGGGGATAGGCTCGCTCTCGCGCACGAACGCCCCGAATCGGTCGGCGACCATGCGGATGAAGTCGCGCTTCGGCATGTCGAAGGCGATGAGTGCCGTACGGTAGGTGTTCTGGTACCATTCCGGCACCAGATTCTCGGGGGGGTCTCCGGCCGCCGACGAGTAGTCCGGCCAAAAGAAGCCGGGGTGGCTCACAAACCTGTCGATGTCCTTGTCCGTGGGAGGGAGGGGAGGCCCCAGTTCGCGCGACAGTTTGGAGAAGTGACCGCCCGCCTCCCCCCCGGCGTCCCTGAAGCGCAGGGCGAGGCGTTTCCGCCGGTTGGAACTCTTCCATTTCGAATCCGCCTCCGACTGGGCTTTGTCCAGAACGGCGGCGCAGACCGCGTCGGTCTCGCTCTGCTCCGCATAGACCATGAAGTTCTCGATCCGCCTGCATTCGCGGGCGGATAAGGATAAGCCTTTTTCCCGTCTGCGGAAAAGCGAAACGTACCATTCCGACCGCGTCCCGGACGGCGTACTCGCAACGACCGCCTCCGCCAGCCCCGACATGTCGGGGGACCATGCGTTGACGCACGCCAGCAACGTCTGGTAACGGAACGCGTTCCTCTCCCGGGACAGGGCCTCGGCGAGAACGTTGGTCACGCCGTACGTCCCGCCCCTCACCAGACGGTTCAGGACATCCGCCACCCGGTTCGAGTCCCCGCCGTCCGGTTTGGCCAGCTCCGCCAGCAGTTGCTCGCCGAAATACCGGACGGCCCCCCCCGGCGCCAAGCCGTGCTCCAATTCGAACGCGGCGTTGGTGCCGTCAAATGTGTCGTACGGGCGCCACCACAGCAGAGCGTTGCGGTTTTCGCGCCAGCCTTCCTGAAGCTTGGAAGGTATCAAAGGCCGTTCCGCCCGCGCCGCGAATGCGGCCAGCAGGGCGATGATTGCCATGTTTCTGGTCTTCATTCTTTATCTCCTCTCCTATTGGGAAACGGGGGTTCGCGTAACCATGTCGCGTTCCCCGATACCGGTCAGTTTCAGAGAGCCGTCGCTGCCCGACCGGCCGTAGACCCGTCCGGAAGGGATGTCCACACCGCCGCCCGACATGAGCAGACGATCGATGACGCCCGCCTGCTGCAACCCGCGCGGATAGTATTCCTGCGGCCCCGGCCCGTTGTTCCAGTCGTGGGGTAGCCATGCTTGCGAAACGTTTCCGTTCACACCATCACTGTGAATGTCATCCCACCCGAAAGCGTGCCCCAACTCATGCGCCACGACGGCGTCCGCCTTGTCCTTCGCGATCAGGATGCCTTCCTTTGTCCAGACGCCCTGCGCCCCTGAGGCCTGAACCATGCTCCACGGGCAGAAATAGACCTCCAGCCCGTCGCTCTGCTGGATCTGGGCACGGATCAGGTCGTTGGTGTAAAGGTAGCCCGGCGTGCGTAGAGGATCGGAAACGTAAAACCCTTGGTTCGTGATCCAGGTCA
>JALHET010000408.1 GCA_022839525.1 Lentisphaerota bacterium | reverse complement strand
GTTCTGCCTTGTCTTTGCGATTGCATGTGGTTTCTTGTTTACCGGTGCGCTCGCCGATACGATTATTGGCCCCGACGTCACCGTCGTCGTCACCAACAGCGAAGTTCTCGGCACCTCCCCGATTCGGCTCAAGGACGGCACGACTCTCGTGTTCCCGGGAGAGGATGTCGGTGTCGCGGGCTTCAATGAATATACCCGCACCTCCGTCACGGAGGTCGGAGTGCCCTACGCCTCCCCTTACGGTACCTTCACACGTATCACCAACTCCGCCTACTGGGCGTCAAGAAGCATCACCGGGGTCAACACGGAGTATATCTACACCGGGCGCTGGTATATTCCCGAAGCCGGGCTGTATAGCTTCTACGAACACATCGATGACGGTGCGTCCCTCGGCATCGACGGTCAGGTGATCTTCAGAGACATGCAGAACAACCGACCGACATGCGTACGGGATATCCCGCTGGAGGCCGGCTGGCACGGCATCGAGATCCGTGTGTTCAATGGCTCGGGCAGCGGCGGCATGGTCGGCGCACTCCCGAGCGGCATCCTCTTCAGCCCCAGCAATGATCTCATCAGTGCTGAGAACCAAGCCAACGCCTTTGCCTTCGGCGACCCCGGCGACGGCAGCGTGCTGTGCGCCGTCCACAACGGGTACATTGGCCCAAAGATTCTGGTCGAGGGCACGGCTGTCCTGAATTTGGCCGACCACGACATGGTGCAGCCGTTCCGGCTGCTTGGCGGCCTGATGCAACTCACGAACACCACCGGCGCAGCGCAACTTGTGGTGGACAGCGCGGATGAACTCGTTTTCGGAGCCACCGGCCTGGCGATCGACTACCCGCCCTTCAATCTGGACGTGGCTTTCAGCAACGCCGCGCCAGGGGCATCTCTCACCTTTCGCGATCTGATCACACTGTACGCCTGGCCCACCTCCTGCGTCTGGCGCGTCGCCGACAACGCTATGATCGCACTGGCCGGTGCCAATCTGCTTGGCGCGAGCGATGTCGTGTTGACCAACCACAACATCACCGTCCTTGCGCCTGGGACGGTCGCACAGGACGCCGTAATCCGTGTGCAGGGCACCAATCTCACGGTCGCGATCAAACCGTGTTGGCTGGACGCCCTCGGCAGGTGGACCGGCATGGAGGCGAACATCACAAACGACATCGCGCTGGAGGGCGTCGGCTCGACGGCTCTCTTCCCGGTCAATCGGCGGTGTGACCTGCAGGGCGCAATCACCGGCACCGGCACCGTGGTCAAGACCGGCATCGGGCGCCTGACAATCCTGGAGCCCTGCGACTTCGTGGGCGACGTCATCTGAGGCGGCGGCAATGTCGTCGCCTTCCACCATGTCACGGCCGGTGACTCCAACAACACCGTGACCGTGCAAAACGGCACGACCCTCGCCCTCTACCCGCCAGACTACCAAACCAAGCCGACAACCGCCTTCATCAAAACCCTGGTCAGCACCGGTGTCGACAACGCGCTGTACATCCCGCCCCTCCAGACGATGGAGATCGAACAGCTCGAAGGCACCGTCACGGCCCAAGGCTCCGGTACGCTGCGCGTCGGCGCGCTGGCGGCGGGCGCCTCCATCCGGCTGAGCAATGGAACCTCCCTTGTGTTCGCAGGCAGCGGCACCGTCCTCGACTCCCTCTACCTGAACCCAGGCACGTTCACGGTCTCCGGCGCGGCCACGGTGAAGCAGATCAGCGGCCCCGGCACACTGATCAAGCAGGGATCCGAAATGCTAAGCGTGCGGTTCAGTTCGATCACCGACATGCGTGTTGAGGCG
>JALHET010000407.1 GCA_022839525.1 Lentisphaerota bacterium | reverse complement strand
GCCGACGTTCGCGACAACTGGTACAACGTAACGCACTGGAGCGACGTTCCCGTCGCTCAGAAGGTCGGCGACGCGGTTGGGCTACTGCCTGTAGTCGGCGCGCTCAAGTACGCCGACGAGGTTGGAGGCGTGATCAAGGGCAGCAGCAGAGCGGCCGATGCGGCGAGCGCTGCGGCCAAGACACCATTGTGGACATCCACCAAATCGAAAACGGCAATTGAGAATGCATTCGACCACTGGAAAAGCCACGGGGCCGAATTCCCGGAGTTTCAGAACGCCAAGCAATACGTCGAAGGGACAAAGAGTTTCTTCAGCAGCCCGCCATCTGGAACCTTGACAAAGGTTCGACCGAATGGCGACAAACTCTTCTATAACCCTGCCAACAATACGTTTGGTGTCCAAGCTGCTGACGGTGCACCCCGAACGATGTTCCGCCCAACCGATGGAATCAACTACTGGAACAGGCAATGAACACTGACAACCTAAACAGCGATTTGCTGCCGTGCCCGTGCTGCGGATCTAGAGTGTTCACGGTATCCGGTGCATATGAAATCTGTGATGTATGTGGCTGGGAAGACGATCCTGTTCAGTCTTGCGATTCTGAGTATGCAGGGGGAGCAAACAAGTTGAGTCTTGCTGAGTCACGAAAACAATGGCTGGCTCGTAACGGGAAGAAGGCATGAGGGCATTGTTTACAGAATTGGAATCAACTGTTCAAGCCTCGACCTTCTATGCCCCTGTCGCCGGATTGGTTGCCGCAAAGAGCGGAACTGAGATTGTGCAACGAGCAACGCCCTGGGGTGAGCTCGAATATCTAGATAAGCGTGGAACGTTTGGTTTGGGGAAAACTGGCACCTGATAAAGACTATGAATCGCAATCTGGTGCAGAAGCGATGAAACCTCTCGCACACATCGAAGAGTTGAGATATTCCGCGTTAGCGATAATGCTAGTCGCGGCCTTCCCGGTGTTTGCATCTCTTCCAAGGCATTGTTTTCCAGACAGCAACACCATAGTTCTCCGTCCCTCTGACGCAGTCTTGGTCAACACCTACGACGCGCTCAACCGGCTGGTCTCCCGATCTGTGCCATCTGTGCCTTCTGTGGATAGGTTCTCTTACGACGCCGTCGGCAACCTGCTGACCGCCTCGAACGCCGTCGCGCGGGAAGCCTTCACTTACGACGTGATGAACCGCGTAGCGGCAGCAGAGACCACTGTCAACGGCATCACGTTCTCCACCGCATGGAAGCGTGACCTGGGCGGTCTGGTGACGAACATCCTGTACGCCCCCGGCAAGGCGGTCACGCGGACGTATGACACAGACGGGCGGCTCGCGACCGTCAGCGACTGGCAGGGGCATACGTGGACGTTCACGCACGACGGGGCATCAAAGCTCACCTCCGTCCTATCGCCCGGCGGCATCCTCTCCACCAACGAATACGATCTGGCAGGCCGTCTTTCCGGCTGGTCGGTCGGGGGTGTCGCGGGCCGCGTCATCACCCGCGACGCGGCGGGGATCAAGACCAAGGAGAACGTCACCGCCGGGTTGTTCCCCAACCCGCAGAATCCGCGCCGCGCTGTAAACACCTTCGACGCCGCCGACCGGCTGGTGTCCGCTACGGTCGCCCAAGGCACCAACACCTACGCCGAAACCTACCTGTACGACCTCAACGGCGCGCTGACCAACACCGTCTCGGGCTCCGAAAGCGTCTTCGACGCGGCCTACGACGCGCTCGGCCAGCTCACCTCTCTTAATCTGCGGGAATCTGTGTCATCTGTGGATTACTCCTATGACCCAATCGG
>JALHET010000406.1 GCA_022839525.1 Lentisphaerota bacterium | reverse complement strand
TAGGGACTCCATCCTCGCGGACGCCGAGGCGCACGGCTGGGACCTGCGCGGCAAGATGAACGCCAAGCAGCTGGAGATAGTCAAGCTCGAGCCCAACGACGCGAAGGTCACCATCCAGCGGATCAAGAGCGAGCTGCCCGAGTTCATCAAGAAGTTCGGGGCGTCCCGCATCGTCGTCGATTCCATCTCGCTGCTGAATCTGCTGTTCGACACCGATCACGACCGGCGCGCGAACCTCTTCAACCTCTCCCAGATGATCAAGAGGACCGGCGCGACGCTGCTGATGACCGCCGAGGTCAAGGACGACAACCCCTTCGCCTCCCGGGACGGGCTGGTCGAGTACGTGGCCGACGGGGTGATCTCGCTCCGCTACCTCGAGCTGCTGGAAAGGAACGAGCTCATGCTGTCGATGCGCATAATCAAGATGCGCAGGACGGAGCATTCCCGCAAGATCACCCCCTACTCCATATCGGGGAAGGGCATAGAGGTGCACGTGGGCTCGGAGTTCTGAGGGAGGAAAAGGCAAGCTTTAATCGTGCCTCCGCCATCCCTGCGGCGATGAGGCTCTACCGGGTGGGCAAGGTCAAGAAGGTCTTCGAGGTCGACGACCGAACGCTCGAGTTCCATTTCGCCAACAACATCTCGGTGTTCGACAAGATCATTCCCACGGAAATCCCGCACAAGGGCGAGGTGCTCTGCCGCACCTCCGCCTACTGGTTCAAGCTCCTGGAGGAGAACGGCATCCGCTCCCACTTCCTCCGGCTCACCGGCAAGGACCGCATGCTGGTGAGGCGCGTCAACGTCATCCCTGACTACTCCAAGCTGAACAGCGCGACGACCAACTACCTCATCCCTCTGGAGTTCATATGCCGTCACTACAACGCCGGTTCTTTGAACGACCGGGTCAGGGAAGGGCGGATCGACGTGGAGCGACTGGGCTTCCCGAAGGGGCATCAGCTGAGATACGGCGAGAGGCTGCCGAGGCCGTTCTTCGAGGCGACGACGAAGCTGGAGGAGACGGACCGCAACCTGACGGACGAGGAGGCCATGCGCATCTCCGGCCTCACGGAAGGGGAGTACAGAGAGGTCTTCGACACCATCGCCAGGATAGACGCGCTGATCGCCGGGCGGGCCGAAGGGGCGGGCTTGATCCACGTGGACGGGAAGAAGGAGTTCGCGTTCGACGAGGGCCGTCGCCTGATGATCGTCGACACATTCGGCACGCTGGACGAGGACCGCTGGTGGGACGCCGCCGAGTACGCCAAGGGCAACTGCGTCGAGCTCTCCAAGGAGATGGTCCGGCAGTATTACCGTGAGATCGGCTATCACGCCGCGCTCTACAAGGCCCGCATGGAGCACGCGGAGGAACCGCCGATCCCGCCGCTGCCGGAGGAGATGGCGCAGAGGGTGAGCAGGCTCTACATTGACATGTACGAGCGGATGACCGGGGAGAGGTTCTGAGCTATCCTCCCTGCCCATCACCCTCCATACACCGACATGTCGATTATCCAGATCATCAGAGAAAGCAGGGTGACGCCCAGCATCAGGTACCCCAGGAAGCGGGGGAGGGAGCGCGGCCCCCTCTCCTTCCCGTTCAGCATGCCGAGCGACAGCGCCCCGAGGAACAGGGACACCAGAGGGATGCCGACAAGGAAGAAGCCCCGGTACACTGCCCCGCCCAGCTCCCTGACGGGGCCGAAGACCGCGGGAACGTCCAGCCCGAAGAAGGAGAACAGGATGACGGGTATGATGTACAGCACGAAGAGCACCACAACGGCGACCATGTAGGCCTTGAAGATCGAGCGA
>JALHET010000405.1 GCA_022839525.1 Lentisphaerota bacterium | reverse complement strand
ACCCGATACCGCCGGGCCGGGCACGTATACGGGGACAGTCACCGTTGCGGCGGCTGACGGTGTCGTGGGGAAAACGGAGTTGCGGCTGAGCGTTCTGCCGTTCCGCCTGCCGATGCCCATGACCGCCTACGACAGCCGCAAGGCGTTCACCAGTTCGATTTATTACCGGGGCATCCTGAGCGAGAAATACCCGCAGGGCTCGATCTCCTCCGAGTACAAGAGCGAGAGGCAACTGCGTGCCGAGCTGAAGGACATGGCCGAGCATGGGATTTTCAACCCGACGAGCTATCAGCCATTGGAAAATCTGGCAAACTATCTGAGGGTGCGGGACGAGGCCGGCATGCGGGGGCTGCCGCTGTATTCGGTTGGCGTTTCGGTCGGCAACCCGTCGACAGAGGCTCAACTGGCCAACCTCCGGAAAAAGATCGGCAAAGTCCGGGCGATCACCGAGCCGTTCGGGATCCGGGAGGTGTATCTGTACGGCATCGACGAGGCCCGGGGCGAAAGGCTGCTGTCTCAGAGGAAGGCCTGGAAACTGATCCGTGAGGCCGGCGCCAAGTCCTTCGTGGTCGCGGGAAGATGCGGCGCGGTGGCATTCGGCCGGGGGCAAAATCTTTTGCTATGCGAACCCGCAGACCGGGCCGGAAAACCCGGAACTCTTCCGCCGTAACTACGGCTTATACCTCTGGCTGCAGAACTACGACGGGGCGATGACCTACGCCTACCAACACGCGTTCGGGAACATCTACAACGATTTCGACCACGCGACCTACCGGGAGCATGTGTTTTCCTATCCCACTGTGGACGGCGTGCTGCCGACGCTGGCCATTGAGGGCTATCGGGAAGGCATCAACGATATCCGCTACGGAACCCTGCTGAAAACCATGATCGAGGCGAACGCCGGCACGGAGGGCCCCAAGGCGGAAACCGCGCGCCGGGCATCGGAATGGCTGAAACAACTCGACACGGAGCGCGACCTGGAAACAATCCGCACCGAGATGGTCGCGTTCATCCTGAAATTGCGCGAATGACCACCCATCCGCCGCCGGACTCTCGGAATCCGCGTTTCCCGGTAAAAAAAGGTAAAAAAAGGTAAAAAAGTGAAAAATGTGAATTGCGGAAGCTCCGCGTTCGTTTTATACTGCCTTATAAAAAAGTAGGGAAGGGAGTGTGTAATGAAAAGAAAGATCGAAGGGCTTGCAGTGGCGTTTCTGTCGTGTGCATTGACGGGTGTTTACGCGGACACCATCACGTGGACCAATACGGCGGGCGGCAGTTTCCAGACGGCAGCGAACTGGGACCCCACAAACCGGGTTCCCGGAGGGCTGGACACGGCCGAGTTCAAGCAGAGTTCAGCCGCGGCCTACACGGTGACGCTGGATGACCATGTGAGCGTAACGAACGTGACGTTCCCCTCAGGCGTTTACGATATGACGCTGGACTTGAACGGCAAAACCCTGACGTCCGCCCCGGACGGCGTTGTCGGAGTGTGTTCGAGTAACGCACCGGGTAACGCGATCAACCTGACGGTGACGAGTTCGCAGCCCGGTGGGGTCTTCAATCTGTTCCAGTTGGAAGCCTTTAAAGGGACTGTCGACTCGAGTGGCTCTGTCAACATTGTGGGGACAAACACGAGTGTGAACGTGACGAACAGTTCGACCAAAGACAACCAGGTGCTTTACCAAGGATCCAACTCATCCTTCACGGTTTCGGCGGGCGCGTCGCTAACGGCCAGCCGGGCCTTCCTTTTGGGTCTGGGAGTTCTTCCGTTCGGCAGGAATCAGGAGCCGACCGCATCTCCGAAAGCCGTGATGCTCATCACGGATCCGGGGACAACCTACACCAACGGAAGCAGCACCCTCCCAAGACCTGTCTATGTCGGTAAAGCGGGAACCAACATGCCGACTTTGGTTGTCTCAAATGGTGCGGCGTGCCGCTTCCACGGCGAGCTCCTCATCGGCCAGGGTGGCGACACCTGGTACTCGTACAGCCCGAAGGCAAACGGTAAACTGGTCGTCACTGGCACCAATTCCTGTTTGGAGGCGAACTCCATAACCATGTCCGCCTTGGCGGGTGAGTACGGCACCGCCGGAAGCACCGCCGGAGGCCGTTTGGTCGTGGAGCAGGGCGGCACCCTTGAGTCTCAAGGGAATATCCAAGTGAGCACTGGAATCAATCACTACTATCACGCCAGCGGAAAAAACCCGGGTTCGGAAACGAACGTGAACGCTTACGGGGAGGTGATCCTCCGCAACCCGGACTCCCGAATGACGGTTGGGGGCGATCTCCAAGTCACGGGCTATGCGAACGGAGCCGTCTATGTGCTGGACGGGGCAACCTTGTCTAGCGCCCATGTAACGGGGACAACGACAAACCATCCGGCGTATACCAACGACAACGCCTACGGCCTGTTTGTGGTCTCAAACGCAAACTCCGTGGCGTTGTTCAAGAGTGTGCTGTTTGCGTACCAAGCGGGGTATGGCGATGTGGTGGTGGCGGACAACGCCAGACTGAGCGCAACCAATGCAGGGACAGGGTGCGCGATACAGATAACACCCCGCTGCAAGCTCACCGTGAGCGACGCTTTTGCCGAGACGCAAACGTTGACCGCGCACTCCAACTCCACAATCCGTGTCGTTCTGGGGGCGCGCGATCACGCCGATGCCTATATCAAAACGGCGGCGCTAACGCTGGACACGCACAGCAAGCTCGAGATCGGCGTGCTTGCCGGCGCGACGCTCAAGCCGGGCGACACGGTTACACTTCTGACGTATACGGGAACCCGCACCGGCACTTTCAAGGATCTGCCCGAGGGCGCCGCCTTCACCGCTGACGGCTACCGTTTCAGGATTCACTACGGCGACGGCAGCGACGATGCCGTCACACTGAAGTACGTGCCGTTGGGTACGATCATCCGGATTCATTAACACCCCGTGCGGGAGGAGGTTATGATTCCATAGCTTGAGTTAGGCGGATGCGGTTGAAAAATCATCGGACAGTCACACACGGCAGGAGAGGTGCGGGCGGGTGGAGCTACCTTCAAAACAGGAGGATGTCATGAACAACGCGATGAAAAAAAAGAGCGTGTGCGCCATTCTGGCAGCGGTTGTGGCGGCCTCCACCGGTGTGGCGATTGCCGCCGATTACACTTGGGATGATGGCGGGGCGGACGGCAGGTGGTCCACGGGCGACAACTGGTACAGCGCGGAGTGGGATAACGTCCCGCCCCAAGACGACGACACCGCCATTTTCGGCAGCACCACGTCGGGCATGACACTTTATGCCACGGGCGTCGTCGATCAGGCCGGTACCGTCGTCAAAGTGCTTAAGATCGGCTACAACACCGGCTCACAGGGCACGCTGATTGTGGCGGGGGGCAGTCTGGACGTGAAGGACACGATCATTGTCAGCGTGAGCGGTCTGGGGCGCTTGGTCCTTTCCAACGGGATCCTGCGCGCGACCAACTCGATCGCGGTTGGCACGCAAAAGGATAAGCCGGGCGGCATCAT
>JALHET010000052.1 GCA_022839525.1 Lentisphaerota bacterium | reverse complement strand
ATCCTTGACAAGACGTGTCATTTGGTGCCCTTCGATCAAGCGCAACCCGAAACGTCCACCGTTCACGAATCCGCCACCTCCGCTTTGGTTGCCGTGCCAAACGGGATGGGACAACCTTCGGGGCAGGAGCCGGCTCTCCTGCTTTCGCAGTTGCGCTTTTTCAACGAGTTTCCGATACCCTCATCTGCGCGTCTTCTCTTGGCCAACATGGCCTTCTATCCCGGTTTCGATGTCACCCGCTTCTCTGCCTTAAGGACGAAAGCGGCAGAGATCAGGCCGGTGCCGACACTGGCTCCGAATGGCGAGAACCTTGGAACCGTGCTGCATGACCTGTTGACGCGTTACGATTTCAAATCCGTGGCTGAAGAGTTACGTGACTTTTTACGCGTGGCCTATCCGGCGTTCGAGGATATCCATTGCGATACGACCTTCGGATCGCCGCCGCAGGTGCTGGTTCGCGTGCGGGAGTGCGGGATGCCGCGTTCGATTGAGCTCTGGGAGTTGTCTGACGGCATGCTCCGATTCCTCTGTCTGGCCACTGCGCTCCTGAATCCGGCGGCACCGCCACTGATCGCCGTGGACGAACCGGAACTCGGTCTGCATCCGCGATTGCTGCCCATAGTCGGCGACCTGATCAAGTCGGCGGCGGAACGTACGCAAGTACTGGTGACGACGCATAGTCCCGACCTGTTGAACCGATTTGACGTTGAGGATATAGCCGTCATGTCCCGGGCCACGGATGCACCTAAAGCGGTATGGCACCGTCCGGCCGACCGTAAGACACTTGTCCGCATGCTTGCGGAAGTCTCGGGCGAGACGTTGGGCGACCTTCACCGTTCGGGCGAGCTGGAGGCCGGAGCATGAAAATCTGGGTCTTTGTGGAAGGACCTTCGGATCGTCTGGCTTTGATGGCCCTTTGGGACGGGTGGTTACGCAGCCTGGGCGCCAAGGGCTGGGGCATCCAAGTCTTGCCGCTTGATGGCAAGTCGCAGTACCTGCGTAAGATTGGTCATCGTGCGGCTGAAAAGTTGGCACAAGACTCGCAGGATCTTGTCGTCGGTTTACCTGACCTCTATCCAATCGCGCCCTATCGAGGAACGCAATACGAGCACGCCGATTTGCCGGCATTGCAGACGATCCAGAAGAGCTTGGTGCAAGATGCATTGTGCACGGTCTTCGGGTTTAAGGGGACGGATGCTGCGATGGGGCGGTTCCATGCATCGGCCATGAAGTACGATTTGGAGGTGCTGCTTCTCGCCGCCAAGGAGTCACTCCGCACGCGCCTCAAGACGAAGGAAGCACTTGGGAATTGGCGCACCCCACCTGAAGACCAGAATCACGACAAGCCGCCCAAGAGAATCGTTGAGGAGTTGTTCCGTACGAAACTCGGACATGCCTATCGCGATACGGTCGACTTTGCGGCAGTGATGCGAAAGGCCGAATTGCGTGACGTGCTTTTCGATGAACGGGGGTACGTCCAGTGCCCGACATTCAAGGCTGTCGTGGATTGGGTTGCCGATAAGACCGGTGTTCCGGCCTACTACACGAAACATTAAACCGAAGGAAAACACATGACACCTACACGCAAAGGCACTTCAGAGGAATCCGAATCGATTTTGCAGGTGATGGATCGACTCACGCGCGGTGCTGTGAAACGAAAGATCCGACAGGCGCAGGAGTTGGTTTACGACGCTTGGGAGGCAGAGGACAGCGACGAAGAATTTGTGTTGCTGGCCAGGGCCATCGAACTCGACCCGTGTAACGTGGACGCATGGCTGGGGCTGATGGCCTTCGAGCCGCTCAAAGGTGACGAGGAGATCGCGTTTCTCCGCCGTCTGGTTGTATTGGGCGAAAAAGGCCTCGGCAAAACAGTGTTTCGGGAGTCAAAGGGGATCTTCTGGGGTCTTTTGGAAACGCGGCCCTACATGCGGGCGCGGGCGCAACTGGCCTTCCGGTTGATGGAGGACGGGTGCTTGGAGGAGTCCGTAGCCGAACACGAGGGGATGCTGGAACTTAACCCAAACGATAACCAAGGAATGCGTTACACTCTCATGGCGCTCTATCTGGCGCTAAACAACCTCGACGGCGCGGATCGCCTGTTCAAGCAGTACGACGAGCGAAAGTACAGCGCGACGTTCGCGTGGGCCTACGTGTTCGGACGTTATCTGGCTGGCGACATCAAGGGAGCACAGCGGGCGCTCAAGACGGCACGCGCGCAGAACACATACGCCGAGGACTATTTTGCGGGTCGCAAGCGGTTGCCGTCAAAAATGCCGGATATGTACAGCATGGGGAGTCCAGAGGAGGCTATGATCGCATGGGAGATCCTTAAGCCGGCTTGGGAAAAACATCCGGAAGCGCAGGCTTGGTTGATTGGACAGTGAAGCCAGAGGAGTGACCATGTCGTCCCATGATATTATCGACAACCGGAACGAGAAGCTGGTTGACCACTTGAACAATATTCTGGGCACAAGTGAACGCGCCCGGTTTGCGGTCGGCTACCTGTTCCTTTCCGGCCTGACCAGCGTAGCCAAGCGCCTGCTGAAACTTAAGGAACTGCGGCTCCTCATCGGCAATACGACCAACAGAGAGACGGTTGAAATGCTGGCCGAAGGCTACCGCCGGCTGGATTTGGCGGCGGAGGAGGTCGAGAAGCTGGTCTATCCGAAACGGACCGAGGCCGGGAAGATGGCCCAAGAGACGGCTGACAATCTGCGGAACTCGGTCGAGTTGATGGATCAGACAGACGAAGCGCAGGATCTTATCGCTGGATTGATCCGAATGATGGAAGAAAAACGGCTTAAGGTTCGGGTCTACACCAAAGGGCGACTCCACGCCAAGGCATACATCTGCGACTACGGCAAGGTCTTCGATTTGCTCGGACAGGAAATTGAGCGGCACGAGAGGGGCATTGCCGTCGTGGGTTCATCCAACCTGACGCTCGCCGGGCTGACCCACAACACGGAGTTGAATGTCATCGTCCAGGGCAACCAAAACCACGCCGAGCTTGTCCGCTGGTTCGACGACCTCTGGAAGGAAGCCCGGGAATTCGACGAGACACTGATGACCGAGCTCAAGGAGTCGTGGGCGGCGGCACAGGTTCGTCCCTACGACATCTACATGAAGACGCTCTACACCCTCGTCCGGGACCGACTGGAGACCGAAGACGAGACGGAGTTGCTCTGGGACGACGACATCTTCCGCAAACTCGCGAGTTTCCAAACAGTGGCCGTCCGGCAAGCAGTCCAGATGATCCGCGATTTCGGCGGAGCCTTTGTCTCTGACGTGGTCGGTCTGGGCAAAAGCTACATCGGCGCAGCCATCGTGAAGCACTTCGGGCGGACCGACCATGTCCGGCCCCTCATTCTTTGTCCGGCCCCTTTGACTGAAATGTGGGAGCGGTACAACGAGGTCTACCAACTCAATGCCCGCGTGCTCTCAATGGGCTTTCTGAGGGAGGACGAGGATACGGGTGTGACCCGGCTGTTGAACGATGTGAAGTTCAAGGATCGCGACTTCGTCCTTGTGGACGAGAGCCACAACCTCCGCCACCCTGACACCCAGCGGTACAAGGTTGTCCAGACCTTCCTTTCCACCGGCCGGCGCTGCTGTTTCCTGACGGCCACGCCGCGGAACAAGAGCGCTTGGGACGTGTACCACCAGATCAAACTGTTCCATCAGGATGACCGCACTGACCTACCCGTTGACCCGCCGAACTTGAAAGAGTACTTCAAACTGATCGACAAAGCCGAGCGGAAGCTGCCGGATCTGCTGGCGAACATCCTTGTCCGGCGGACGCGCCAACATATTCTGCGCTGGTACGGCTTCGACGCGGAGACGCACGAGCCAGTTGCCCCGAACCGGTTTCAGGACTATCTGCAAGGGAAGCGCAAGGCATATGTTATCGTGGCTGGGAAGCACCAGTTCTTTCCGAAGCGTGACCTTGAGACCATCGAGTACAGCATCGAGGACACGTATCAGGGGCTCTATCAGGAACTCCGCGGCTATCTGGGCAAACCCCGCATGAGCAGGCCAGTCAAGGCAGTCTCTGACGGCGGGCTCACCTATGCCCGCTATGGTCTCTGGCACTATGTCGTGCCGGAAAAGCAGAAGAAAGAACCGTACACGAGTCTGCAACGGGCCGGGGCGAACCTGCGCGGACTGATGCGTATCCTTCTGTTCAAGCGGTTCGAGTCCAGTGTCTACGCCTTCCGCGAGACGGCCGGGCGGTTGCTGCGGATCCATCAGGCGTTCATCGCGTCGCTGGATCAAGGGTTCGTGCCAGCGGGTGAAGATGCGCAGAGCATCCTTTACGCAAGCGATGAACTGGAGGAAGCCGATCTGGTCGATGCTTTGCGTGGGGTGTCCCGGCGGTATGATGTCGGCGACTTTGACGTGAAGACACTGCGGGCGCATATCGTGCATGACATTGCGCTGCTTGAAAAGATTCTGGAACTGGTTTCTCCCATCACCGCCGACAAAGACGCCAAACTCCAGATGCTCAAGAAGCGCCTAGCCGAGAAACCGTTGAAGGGCGCCAAGCGGTTGATTTTCACGCAGTACGCAGACACTGCGAAGTACCTGTTTGAAAATCTCAATCCGGGCGGTCGCGACCCGGGGGTTGAGGTCATCTTCAGCGGCGACAAGAGCAAGGATAAGATCGTCGGACGCTTCGCGCCCAAAGCCAATCCGGAGTGCCGTTTCGGCAAGGACGAGGTAGAGCTTATGACCGTGATCGCCACGGACGTGCTCGCCGAAGGCCTGAACCTTCAGGACTGCGATAACATCATCAACTACGATCTGCACTGGAACCCAGTGCGCCTGATCCAGCGATTCGGGCGCATCGACCGCATCGGCTCCGAGCACGAACGGATTTGCGGCTTCAACTTCCTGCCGGAGACCGGCATCGAGGCCAATTTGAAACTCCACGAAAAACTGGAGCGGCGCATTCAGGAGATCCACGACTCGATCGGCGAGGATTCCGTGATTCTCGACCCCACCGAGAAACTGAATCCGGAAGCCATGTACGCGATCTACGAAACGCGCGGCGGCGTGCCAGTTCAGCTGGATTTGTGGGGCGGGGCGGACGACGAGTTCCTCGACTTGAACGAAGCCGAGGAGATCCTCCGGCAGTTGCGGAAGGACAACCCCGTTGAGTATGAGCGCATCGCCAACCTGAGGGACGGCATCCGCACGGCTCGGCCATCGGTGCAGCGAGGCCTGTATGTTTTCTGCCGGGCAGGTCGCTTTCAGCAGTTATTCTTGCTGGACGACAAGGGCATGGTGATCTCGCGCGACGTGCCGAAAGTGCTCGGTGCGGTGACGTGCACTCCGGATGCCAAGGTGGCACCCTTGCCGGAGGGCTACAACAAGAGCGTCCTGGCGATTCAGCGACAATTTGCCGAGGAAGTCCGGCAACGGGAAGCCGAGCGCAACTACACAGCCGGTTTGACGCACGGCCAGCTCTACGTTCTCCGGGAACTGCGCCTCCTCTTCGAGGCCACGGACGACGAAGAAATCAAGCAGAACGCGAGCGTCTTGGAGAAGGTGTTCCGGGGACCGCTCACCGGTGCTGTAAAACGGGAGCTCAACCCGTTGTGCCGTAACGCCGTCACGGGCAAAGGACTTCTCAGGAACCTGATCCGGATCTACGACCAGCACAATCTCAAAGATGCGGCTACGCAACGCAGTCTCCAGATGAAAGACAGGCCCACCCCACGGATCATTTGCAGCGAAGCGTTTGTGTAGGGCGTGCTGACACTCATTCAGCACGATGCGTCTGTCATTCGGTTTTTCTAGTCATGCGGCATCACACCGGGTTCACAAGCTCGAGTATCCAGGCGGTCACTTTTGCACGGACCGCGTCTGCTTTGCCGTTCGTGAACGCCTTCAGTTCGCCGCCCGGAACAAGCGGGAATTCGGCGTCGGCGGAATCAAGGCAATAGGGGTAATCGTTCGCTTTCACTGACGCCTTCAGCGCCGCGAACTCGCACGCGATCTCGTTTGCGCGGGGCTTTGCGGCGTTCTCTTTCAACAGCTCATCGAGTGTGTTGAGGTAAGCATAATCGGCGATGCCCGCACAAACGCCTTCGTACTGGAGCGTCATTACGCGACGGCCGGATTTGTCGATCCGCGAGAGCGACGCAAACCCTTTCGGACAGGCATCGTCTTCTTCGGAACTTCTCCTCCTCCGAACAGCCACGCGGTGTGTCCGCGCGAGCTGGGCGTGAGGAATTCCATCCAGCCGTGAACCATTCTGGACGGCATCAGTCCACTCCAGCAGCCGTGCGCGCCCCCGAACGGAGATATCCGTAGGCTCCTTCGTTACCGTAGAGGTAAACGGCGCCACTGCGGGCGGAAATGATTTTTACCAAACGGAAGAATCCGGTCGAACCGGGTGACTCCGATGTGATCGCGATGTCCGGATAGACATTCGTGAACGCGCTTGCGCTACAGTAAAGCGCGGAAGGAATCCCGGCTCGCACAGGCTACCGGCTAGTGCAACACCTTCAATGTTTTAGTTCAGAGGATGTTAGGCTTTCCCGATCCACCGAAAACCGTGTGCCTGCGGGGGTTTTCGTTGAATCGAAAAAGCTTACTTGTTGACGTTCAGCGGGTTAAAGGTGTTGCAATAGCTAATGGCTAACGCGCAGTTCTACCGAGCGGCGATATTTTAAAAAAACCGCTCTTCCCACCTTGTTTCCGGTGCCGATCCTACCGGAACGCCTTAAGCTTCACCGGTTTGCCCGAAGCTGCGCCGCCGTTTCCTTCGCCCGTTATCGGAGGGGGCAGCAGAGGCGTGGACGTTCCGGTGCCGGTGCAGCCCCCGCCTCCTGACGCCTCGGCTTTCTTCTTCGCCTCCGCGATACACTGATCGCAGGGCTTCTCGATGAGCGGCTTGCGGAATTTTTCGAGAGCGTTCTTCTTCATCTCGATGCCAGCGACCTCCCTCAGCTTGGTCCGGATCTCCGCCTCGTATTGCCGCTGGATCGGAGCGATCTTCTCCGCATACCGCTGCCAGATGAGCGCGTTGTTGGGGAGATTTCCGACAACCGGCGGGCCGAAGACACGGATCTCTTGGTCTGTCGGGTATTCCCGCATCAGCTTCTGGCGCAGCTCTCGTTCGAGCTTCTCGATCTCTGCTATCTTTGCGGCACACTCCGCGTCAAGCGACTGGACGTTCTGGTTCAGCTTGTCTATGTTCCAGTTTTTGCTGGCGCGGTAGGCCTCGACCGCCGCCACATGCTGCTCATGCAGTTTGTTGGCCATCCACTCCTCGTCGAGCAGTTCGACAATATCCTTCGCATCACCGAACTTGCCGTAGATGTTTGCGACTGGCACCAGATTCTTCGCGAAAAGTTCCGCAATTTTCTCGAGCGCGTCGGCATGATCTGGAACAATGAAGATTCCAGCCGCTTCTCCCGCGATTTGCGCGATACTCCTCGGCTGTTTCTCGTCTAGGTGGAACTTGATCTCATTCATCATTTCGCAGGGCTCGTCCTTGAGCTTGTCAATAATGTCCATGACGCTCTGGGGAAGGTCACCCTTGATATCTAAGTTGTCGGGCAGGGGCAGCCCGTCTTTCAGCAGCTGCTCTTTGTACTTCTCCTGGATCGCGTCCATCTTCTTCCGGGCTTCGCGGTCAGCGGCGTTAAGATCCGCCGTCCCTCCTTCGTTCTCGGTTGGCACCCCGCTATTCGGGAGAGAAAGAACCGAGCTGCCTGCCGACTTGTTTCCGGAAGCCCCAAAGGCCCCAGCCTGAAACAACCCGACCGCCGACACCACAAGACCGACCCTGACGAACGTCTCTTTCATTCTGTGAACACATGCCTTTTGCTTCACGGAACACCTCCTTGAGTGAAAGACCACAAACACTTCCGTCACGCTCCATACGCCACATTGAATATACTTAATGTGAACTGAAAAACCAATAAAGTCAATACAGGAATCAACCTTTTTTGGATTGACTCTTTCCGGCCTCTCGGCATAATGGCGGCTCAAGGTGCAGTGCGGCCCGTTGTCCGTCACAGCCAAATGTCGCAAACGGAAAAAACGAGGGGGGGGAAGAGATGAAACGACGTGTGTTCCTGAAATCGGCGATGGCCACAGGGGCTGGCCTGTTGGTCTTTCCGAACGGGTTGCGCGGGCAAAACGCGCCGGGCAACAAACTGAACATCGCGCTGATCGGCACGTGGGGGCGCGGCCTTGCGCACTTCGATTCGATCGCGGCCGAGAACGTTGTGGCGCTCTGCGACGTCTGGGACAGGAACCTCGTCGATGCGGTGAAGCGGTTCCCAAAGGCGAAGACCTACAACGACTGGCGGAAATGCCTCGAACAGAAGGATATCGACGCCGTCGTGGTCTGCACGACCGACTTCACCCACGCCTTCATCGCCAACTGGGCGCTGAACCGCGGCCAGCATGTCTATCTGGAGAAGCCGCTGGGGATTTCTGTTGAGGAGGCGCGCGTGGTGCGCGCCAACTGGTTGCCGAAAAAGGGTAAGCTCGCGACGCAGGTGGGGATGCAGCGCCACGCGGATGAAAACTTCAACCGTGTCGCCGAGCTGATCCGCGACGGCGCGATCGGCCAGCTGAAGAGTGCCTACGCTTGGGGCAACCGCAAGATTCCCAAGCCCGGATATCTGCCCGCAGCCGGAACGCCGCCGGACGGCCTCCACTACGATTTGTGGCTCGGGCCGGTGAAAACCGACCACCCCTACAATCCCGAGTATTTCGCGGGAGGCCCGGGCGCGAACTGCCTGAAGTGGAACATGTACTGGGATTTCGGCACCGGCCAGATCGGCGACATGGGCAGCCACACGATGGATCTGCTTTGGAACGCGGTGGACTGCGCCCTGCCGACCTCCGCCGAGGCGAAAGGCGAACCCTTCAACCCTGACGTTACGCCGGTCAACGCCGAGATGCGCTTCGAGCATCCCGCCAACGCCTGGCGTGGGCCGATCAGCGTCTCGTGGTATCAGGGCGGCGCGATGCCGAACCCGCCCAGTTCTTACGTGGACATCAACAAGATCGGGCACGGCGCGATGTTCAAGGGTAGCGAAGGCATTCTGGTGGCCGACTTCACGTCGCGCGCGCTGATCCCGCTTGGCAAGGACGGGAGCCTGTCCTACTACACGCCCCGCAAAAAGGAAAACCTGTTGCCGCCGGTCGGGCATTTCCAGAGGCAATGGATCAACGCCTGCAAGAACCCGTCGCTGAAGACGGCGTGCGACTTCGAGTACAGCGCGGACATGATCGAGCAGATGTGCCTCGGGCTGGTGGCGTACCGCGTCGGCAAGAGGCTCCAGTACGACGGCAAGGCCGGGCGCGTGACGAACAGCGCGGAGGCGGACGCGCTGCTCAAGCGCGAGTACCGCGCCGGCTGGACCCTGAACGGGTAAGGCCGTTTTTCTCCGCCATGCGGCGCTGATAGTCGGGCCGGGCGGCGAGCGCCTCGTCGCTGGCCAGCCCCGCCGTTGTTTGGTCTGTTTGGCACCTCATGCGCGACAGTATACGCCGTAACCCGCAAGGATTCAATCCGGTGAAACGCAGAACGGGGTAAAACACGCTACGTTGGACATCCGGAGTTCGAGTCAGTTTAAGTTATGTATGGCCGATGCATGATGAGGGGTAGGGCGGGTATCCCCGAACCCGCCGCGGAGGCCTCCCCGAGGCGTCCGCGGCACAAGCAAGTCTTTTCGGCGTTCACGCCTTCACGATGCCGACCTTGTGCAGGTCGAAATCCTTAGGGGCGATCGGTGAGAGCGAGTCGGGTCGATGGGTCTTGGGGAAGGGCATGTCCACTGTGGGCATG
>JALHET010000404.1 GCA_022839525.1 Lentisphaerota bacterium | reverse complement strand
CTCCCTAGTCCAATCTGTAGATCTGAAGATCGTCATACTGCACTTTTTCACTTGATTCCGGCTCGCCGTTCAACAGTTGAATGCCAAAGGCATTCGCACTGTCGGGTACGCGCACGACCAAGTGGCCTTTCCGCCAAACACCCGGGCGGTGTTCCGGAAACAGAACGTGGTGACGCGGCATCTCCCACTGCCAGACGCTGCCCCGTTTCCAGTACAGTCGAACCGACGCCTTTTCGCCCAGTGCCGAGACCGTGACGAGGAAGCGTTCTCCGGCATTCAGGCCATCGAGGTCAAACGCGCCCCGTGCGACGTATTCCGTGTTTGTGACCAATGATACCGGTTCTTTCAGCCGGGCGAAGTCGGCGAGCCCCCGCTGGATCTCGCCGAGCGGATCCTTGATTGCGACCAGACTCTTAGAGAGACCCGGCATCAGTTCCTCCCATGTGCCCAAGTTCACATACGCCTTGTTCTTGACGTCTTTCCAGTGGATCCACGTCTTTCCTTCGCCGTAAAGCCAAACGTACGAATCCGCTGCGCTGACCGCCTCCCGGAGATTTAAGTTGAAATGCGCCAGCCGCGATCCGTTGACAGGCGCACGGTGATAATGATTGCCGGGGGGGACGCGATAGCAATCCATGTAGAACCCAAAGCCGACATCCATCTGCGCACGGTACTTGCCGCGGTTTTCCGGCGCAACAAGCCCGAGCGCCCCCACGCGCTGGTGACACGCCGAACGGCTGTAACCGTTGTCGGTATATTCGAAAGAATAGGCATGCTCGTTGCCGTCGACCATCCGGGCCGTCGGCGGAATCACATCCAGAAGACCGTTCACGAATGCGGGCCAGAGATCGTTGTTCGCCCTTGCAGCGGCAATCGGATCCGGTGCCGCGAAATAGTCGGTCGTCAAGGAGAGGAACCAAGTGGATATGAGCACCATGTCCGGATAGGCTGCAAACATCTCCCGCCCGACCTGAGCACCGCGCCGACGGGCGATCTGAGCGACCGCTCCGTAGTCGCCGTCCTGCCCGCACCAGAAATACTGGCGCGCGCGCGGGTAATCCTCGACATCGACCATGATGCCGCGCAGACCGCCGTCCTTCGCGAGACGAGCCATTTCGGCCATGTTGGCGGAGAACCGCTCCCATTCGCCGTCGTCCTGCCACGACAGGCGTTTCTTCGGTGCCCACAGGGCGCAGAGAAAACTCTCCTTGAGCGCGGGGTGCTGCACAATTTGGCGAAAGACATCAACTTTGTCGGCAAAGGCTGTTGCCGGCCATACCGGGTCATTCATCACGGTTCTGAAGGAAAGCTTCCGCCCGTCCGCCAGAGATTTTTCCACCATAAGCAGGACGCCGTCCAGTCCCGTCTGGTTGATGGCATCGGCATTGGCCAGCACTTCCTCAGGCGTTACCGCAAGAAAATCCCATCCAAAAGCAATCAGTTTGCGTCGAGGGGCATCGGACGCGAACGCCATGGAACACAGAGCGCACATACATACGCAAACAAACCTTTTCATGAGACATGCTCTCCTCTCGCCACAATACTAATAACGCAAATCCGGAAAATGTTACCCGCCAGCCAGCGGCCAGCGCAACGCTGGCCGCTGGCTGGCGGGCGTGCGCTTCCTTCAGGTGCTGAATGAGGGTCATTTTGGCATGAGGGCGGGGAAGGGGATGCGGTCTCGCCCTTTGCCGGGGAACGCCGCTCACGCGGCTGCGGCAAGGAAGGCGTCCATTACCTCCCTCGGCGTCTTCCAGCCGAGACACTTCTTCGGACGGTCGTTCAGGAACTCGTCGATCCGCCGGAGCTCCGCCGCGCCGATCGATGCGAACGAG
>JALHET010000051.1:9830-10240 GCA_022839525.1 Lentisphaerota bacterium | reverse complement strand
GTGCCCGGGCTCCGTCTCTTCGAACGGCAGCCGCCACTCCATCAGCCTGCCGTCGTCAGCGACGCGCGGACGGTAAACCTTAGGCAGCAGGTCTTTGATTTTTTTGACGAACCGGTCATCCGAGCGCCCGAGAATCTCGGCCGCCTCCAGATAATCATGGAAGACCTGCAATACCATATACTGGTCGAAGGTGTTGCCCGCTGAAAGCGCGGCGTTGGTTGTCGCGCCCCCGGACGTGTTATAGCGGAATGAATTCTCGGGAGAACTCGACGGGCGCGCCACCAGCTTGCCGGTGGCGGGATCGGGGATCAGCCAGGCGTCCACAAAAGCCGCGGAATCCGTCAGGATGCCCCAGTTTTTTTCAAGAATGCTTTTGTCCCGGCTGAAGCGGTAATGCTCGAGGATATGCA
>JALHET010000051.1:0-9821 GCA_022839525.1 Lentisphaerota bacterium | reverse complement strand
AAAAAAGAGCCGCCCCAAAAAACGCGCGAGGACATGACCCTCGCGTTCGCCCAAATATCGGTGGCATGCCCCATGCACCACCCCGCCATGCCAAGACGGCGCGCCATGTCACGTCCAGTCGGCTGGCAATACCGGATGAAGTCCAACAAGGGCTCGTGCAGTTCCGCGAGATGGGTCGTTTCCGCCAGCCAGTAATTCATCTGAAGATTGATATTCAGGTGGAAGTCTGAACTCACGGCGCCTTGTCGTGGGGATTCCATATGCCCTGCAGGTTGGCGGGGAAGGAGCCTGGGCGCGAGGAGGCGATCAGCAGATAACGTCCGAACTGGAAATACGTCTCGATCAAGTCCGGGTCGTCGTGGCGGCCTGCTTTGATGCGGTTGAGGCGTTCGCTGGTGGGCAAGGACAGAATGGCGTCACCGGTCTTGCCGATATCCAGACCGACCCGCCCAAAGCAGTGCCGGTGCTCGCTTACCGCTTTTTGCCGCAGGCTGTCGGCTGAGACACCGTTCAATGTGTCAAGCGTTTGGGACGCTTGACCCTGCCAGCCGTCCGCCAGCTTGGCCGCCGGGTTGCGGCGGTCAAGGTCAGTGGCGATCGCCACAAGAATGGTGGTCTGTCCGGAATCGGAAACTTCCAGAAACTGATTGAAGGCTCGGACTTTTTCAGCGGGCAGCACGCGTATGTGGCCGACGTAACGGGTGGCGTTTTGACCGGTCGCGGCACCCCGCTTGATGATCTCATGGCCTTCGGCCGCCCCGCCGTCTACGCGTACGCGGATTCGGGTTTTCCCGTCCGTCGCGATTGTGACCGCGATCACGTCATCACTCCCGCAGGCAAAAACGCTCTGAACCACTTCAGCGCCATTGTCCAAGGTATAAACGGTTTTCGCTATGCCGGTCTTGAGGTCAAGCTCGCGGCGGCATTGCCGGAGTTGCGCTCCGGTGACATATTCAAGCTGCAGCCAACCGAACGGTTGATAGCTGTCCGGGTTGATGCCGGCCTGCTGCAACGTTTCCTCAAAAACACGGTCGGCTCCGGAGTAATCGCCAGCGGCTTCAAGCCGCCGCACGGTCTCCAGATGCTTAAAACTGTCTTCGGGCATGACCTTGGCAGGACCGCGGTGCCAAATGGTCTCCTCGTTTAACAAAATCTTTTCGTTCGGGAAGTTCCCGAATGGCATGGCGCCCAGCCGCCCGTTGCCAACCGGATAAGCGATGTCCCATCTGTCCCCGGCGCCGGCGTTATCCCAGATCACCAAGTTCTTGCCATCCGCGACGGCAAACAGCGCAGACAGGCACAGGCAAACACAATATGCGGTCCGTTTCATTTTCATTGGTATACCTTATGCCCCCGGAAAAAAAGAGTCAACTTCAAACGCCCGAAAACGTAAGGACAGGGCGCATTCCCGTTGTATTGACTGCGGTCAGGCGGCGGGAGGAGGAGTCGCCGAACCCAGTCCCCTGAACCGGGAATGCGCCTCTTTTCCTCTTGCCGACAAAGCGACAACCCTTTATGGTATTGGACAACGGAGGAACAGGATGAAGTCATCGTTGGCGCTGGCGGGTGTCTTAAGCGGGCTCGCCGCAGGCATCCTTGACGCTGAAGAACCGCGTCCCTACGGCGCGACACCCAACGAGAATCAGTTGCGGTGGCATGAGACCGAGACCTTTTCGCTCATCCATTACGGGCTCAACACTTACACCGATCGCGAGTGGGGATATGGGGAAGAGGATCCCGCGCTCTTCAATCCCGCCAAGCCCGACGCCGGGCAAGTGGCCGCCGCGCTCAAACGCGGCGGCATGAAAGGCGTGATCCTCGTGGCCAAGCACCACGACGGTTTCTGCCTCTGGCCCACCAAGACCACCGCCCACAACATCTCCAAATCGCCCTGGCGCGGCGGGAAGGGCGATCTTGTGCGCGAATACTCCGATGCGGCAAAGAAGCACGGCCTGCGTTTTGGCCTCTACTGCTCGCCTTGGGACCGCAACAACGCCGCCTACGGCACACCCGCTTACCTGCCCGTCTATCAGGCGCAGCTCCGGGAACTGCTCTCCCAATACGGCACGCTTTTCGAGGTCTGGTTCGACGGTGCCAACGGCGGCGACGGCTATTATGGGGGAGCGCGGGAGAAGCGCAGTATCGACCGCCTGACCTATTACGATTGGCCGAACACCTGGGGTATCGTTCGGCAGCTCCAGCCATCGGCCTGCATCTTCGGCGATGTGGGTCCCGACGCGCGCTGGGTCGGCAACGAAAAAGGGTACGCCGCCGCCGAGTCGTGGGCGACCTTCACGCCCAAAGGCAAGACCGACCCCGCCCGTCCCGCCAATGGCGACTCGATGAACCACCTCGAAGGCCCTGCCGGCCACCGGAATGGTGTGGCGTGGATGCCCGCCGAGTGCGACGTGCCGCTGCGCAAAGGCTGGTTCTGGCACCCGCACGAGGATCCCACCGTGCGCACGCCCGCCCAGCTCATGGACATCTATTTCAACAGTGTCGGCAAAGGCGGCTGCATGAACCTCGGCGTCGCGCCTGACCGCAACGGGCTGGTCTGCGACGCCGACATCGCCTCGCTGGACGTTTTCGGAAGCCTGCTGCGCACCCTCTTCAGCGTCAACTTTGCCGAAAACGCCGTCGCGACGGCCAGCCATGTGCGGGCTAATCCGCCGACGCCTGACACGCCGAACCCTTACGCTCCCGCCAACGCGCTCGACAGCAGCCGCTATTCCTATTGGGCCACCGACGACGGCGTGACCAACGCCACCCTGACGCTCACCCTCCCCGCAGTCGCCCGGTTTGACGTCGTGCGCCTGCGCGAGAACATCAAACTTGGGCACCGCGTAGACGGGTTCGCCGTAGACGTTTGGCAGGACGGCGGCTGGAAAGAGTATGCCAACGGCCAGAGCATCGGAGCCTGCCGCCTCATACGCGGGCCGAAGGTGCAGAGCGACCGTGTGCGGCTGCGCATCACGCAGGCATCCGCCTGTCCCTGCATCAGCGATTTCGGGCTTTTCTCGATGCCCGCCGCGCTCGACCAGAAAAAACCTTAGACACACCACCGGAGGCAACAACCTGCCCGCGGCGCCCGCCGTCGCCTCCATCGCGTCACAAAAAACAAAACCATAACAGAAAGTGTTACCCCATGCGCAACGTACTCGTCCATACCTTTAATGTCCGGCGTTCGCCGTTCCTCTCCCGCTCTGTGCGCAATGCGCTCGTCACCTTCTCGCTCGCACTTCTTGCCCGCCCGGCGCTACTGGCGGGCGAACGCCCTTACGAAATGGTCTGGGCGAACCGCACGCGGGACGACCATCCCGCGTTGGTCCCGTTCACGGATACCGAAGGCTGGCGCGTCGAGACCGTCGACGCCGAGGCCCGCCTCGAACGCTCGCAAGACGTCTTGCTCTTCGGCGACGCCGTGGCGAAACTCACCTATCGCGCCACGGGCAAGAAACCGTCCGTCACGCTCGTTCCTCCCGCGCCCATCGCGGTCACGACCGCCTTCGACGCCGTTTCCTGCTGGATCTACGGCAACAATCACAGTTACAGGCCCGACCCGAAAACGCCCCCCGTCAACATTGCGCTCACCTTCACCGACCCTGCGGGCAAACCCTTTTCGATCCCCCTCGCCCGCATCAGCCACATGGAGTGGTTCCTCTGCCACCGCCGTCTCGACCCCGACCTGATCGCGCGTGCCGCCAAAGGCACGACCCTGACTTCCATCTCCATCACCAACGGGCGGAACACTGAAGACCGCGTCCTCTATTTCAACAGTCTCGCGGCGTTTACCGAAACCTTCGCGCCCCTCACGTTCGCACCCCGCCGGCAACGGGGCGTACACCTTTTCCCGGCCTGCGATCCCGGCGTAAACACCGGCCCGGGCACCCTGCCCTTTCCCGACACGCCCCTAACCATTATCCCGCGCGATTCCGCGCCCTCTGTCACGCGTGTCGCAAAAACCGCCAGCGGCCGTTACCTGCTCGTGCGCGACGGCGAGGACGGCAGGCTCGAAATCCGGCTGCCCTCAAAGGCTGGCGCATGGGACGACCTTGCCATGCGTTGGACAGACACCGGCGACTGGGTTCCCGTCTGCCTCGGCGGCGGTTTTTATTTCGCTTCGGGAAACAGCAAGGACTCCTCCTTCCGCGCCACAGACGAAGCAATCGAAATCACCTCTGACGGCAAAGGCGTCACCTACGCGGGCAAACTCACCGCCAGCAATCTCGCCGCCAACGTCACCATCCGTTTTCACCTCGTCGGCAAATCACTGGTCATGGATCTTCAGGCCGACGGCGGGCACATCCGCGAAGTCCGTTTCGGTGCCACGCGCGGCTTCGCGAACCCGCGCCTCGTGACCCTACCCTTCTACACCTACGGCTATGGGAACGGGTTCAACCGCCCGGCCGTCATCGTTTCCGGAACCGCCAACGCGCCCCTCTTCTTCCTCGCGCAACTCGACTGGACCCAGTCCAACGGCTCCCTCCCCTTCCCCGACAACCTGCGCTTCGACAGTTCGCTCGCCAGCAACGGCGGCGCGCGCTACAACCCAAAAACCGACGGCACGCGCAACCCCTGCTTCGAGCGGTTCGTCCTGACCCTCTCGCCGAAGTTCGAGGATGTGCTACCCAACATCCCTAACCCGGTCTCGCCCTGGAAACACATCACCGGCACGCGCGTCTGGCGCGCGCACGGGGCGAAAAACCGCGAGCAGGACGCGGAATACTGGCGCACCATCCACCGCTGGGGCATGACGCAAATGGTGGTCACCGACCACGAGACCGGCTGGCGCGACGGCAACGAGAGCTTTACCTTCCGCACCAACCCCGCGCCCAAAAAGGGTGGCGACGAGGGACAGTTCCGCTACGCCCGCATCATGCAGGACGAACTTGGCTTCATCTACGGCCCTTACAACAACTTCACCGACTTCGCGCCGGTCAACGGCTTCTGGCATCCCGACATGGTTTCGCGCACGCAGGACAACCAGCTCCAGCCTGCGTGGACCCGCTGCTACGCGCCCAAACCCGCCCGGGCCGTTGAGTTCTGCGAACGGCTCACCCCCATCATCGAAAAGAAATTTGGCTTCAGCACCGCCTACTGCGACGTCCACACCGCCGTCACGCCCTGGAGCCGCGTTGATTACGACGCCCGCGTGCCCGGTGCCGGAACGTTCGCCGCCGTCTTCTACGCCTACGGTGAGATCATGCTGCTGCAGCGGGCCGGCTGGGACGGACCCGTTTATTCCGAAGGCAACTGCCACTTCCCCTACTGTGGCCTGAGCGACGGTAACTACGCCCAGGACCAGGACTACCGGCCCGCCGAAAACCCGTGGCTCGTCGACTTCGACCTGCGCAAGATGCACGATCTCTGCTGTAATTTCGGCATGGGCATGCCCAGCATGTTCTACCCCAACAAGAGCGAACCGAAAGACCCTGACACCGAAAAAGACCGTTTCCTCGCAGCCACCGTCGCCTTCGGACATTCCGGCTTTCTGATTCAAGGCCTCGACGGCGAACTGCGCAGCTACTACATGATCCAGGCGCTCGCCAGCCTCTATACCCAGGTTCCGGCAGACACGATCCGCTATGCGGGAAGCGACGGCACGCTGTACGACACCTCCGCCGCCCTCGCCAACGGCGCATACACGCGCTGCCAGATCGTGACCCGCTACACCGACGGCTGTCTCACCGCCGTCAACGGCAACCCGGGCGATCGCCTCAACATCTCCGTGGAAGGCACGGCGCTCGACCTGCCGCCCAACGGCTACTGGGGACGGAGCGCGGACAATGGCGTGCGCGTGTTCAGCGGCGATGTCAACGGGCGGCGCGCAGATCTCTCGGTCTCGCCTGCCTACACCTACATCGACGGGCGCGGCGCGTTCGTGCGTTTCCCCGAAGGCGCGAGTGACGGCGTCGCGATCTGCCGCACCCTCACGAACGGCTTTGCGGAAATCCTCTTACACAAAACAGCGGAAGCCGGTTTCCCCTTCACGTTCACGGAAGCCGTCGCGCTCGACAAGACCAACGCCGTCCTCGGCAACGCCGAAGTGCGCACCGCCCGCGGGCTCAGCTACGTGCAGCCCGTGAAAGGCGCGTTCTCCTATCGCGTGCGCAGAGCCGCGCAACCGCCCGCCGCCCTTCTCGCGTGCGGCCGCGACACCGTCAAGCCCGGCGAACAGGTTTCCGTGCGCGGCAGCGCGGAACATACAGTCGTTATCCCGACTGATGCCAAGCCCGGCGCGCGCCTGTGGTTCACGTTCGAAAACGCATGGATCGATTTCACCGTAACCCTGCCGCCACCCCCGCCGCCGCCGGCCGCGAAAAAAACAACCCCCCTGCCCTTGTGGTTCGTGAAGGGCATGGCACTGCGGGGCCAGCCAGAGCAGCCGCTGGACGACGCCTCCGGCGCTCAGGCCCGCGGCAACGCCGTGTCGCGTTGCGGCGGAATTGAGAAACAGCGGGCGGTCTTCATGCACCCGCCTTACAAAGGCGGCACGGGATACGCCCTGGCCCGCTACGCGCTGACACTGCCCAACGAGCCGGTGACCTTCCGCTGCGCGGTCGGCAAAACCGACGGAAGCGATCCCGGCGACGGGATTCTTTTCAAGGCGGTCGTCGAAGCGGCGGACGGCAAGCGCACGGAGATCGCACGCCGGCTGGTGACCGCCCATGCCTGGCACGCGCTGGAAGGCGCGCTGACCCCGTGGGCCGGGAAAGCCATTTCGCTCCTGCTCCTCACCGACGTGGGAGAGAAGGGCAACAGCGTCGGGGACTGGGGCGCGTGGGCCGACCTGCGACTCGAACCAGCCGAACCCGCTACAGCGCGTTAATGTACGCGAGGCACCGCCGGGCCGCTTCAAAGGCATTGTCAGGGTCGTCCTCGTGCTCGATGATGTAGCAGGTGGTGCCGCCAACCTTTTCGCACAACGACATGGCGCGTTTGAAGTCGACCGTTCCCTCCCCGAACACCGCGCCCTTCGGGCCGCCGTGCTCTTTCAGGTGCACGCTGAAGGACCGGCCCGGATAGCGTTCGATCAGCTTGTACGGATCGCCCCCGCCGCCGAGACAGTTCCCGAGATCGATCTGATGCACAAACGCGTGGGGCGTGTGGTCGAACAGCACTTCCCATGCCGTCAAGCCGCCATCGATCTTCTTGAAGTCGCCGCCGTGCGCGTGGTACCCCACATGCAGTCCTGCGGCCTGAGCGGTTTCGCTCGCGCGCGTCAAGATTTCCGCGACCTTGAGACACGCGTCCCTGTTTTCCATCTGTTTAGGGTCAATCCACGGCACGATGATGTAAGGGCACCCGATGGTTTTGTGAAACGCGATCGTCTTCTGGATCGTGTCAGGCATCACAAGATTATAGCCCGTGTGCGTGCCGAACGCCTTGAGCCCCGCGTCGTCCAGCATCTTGCGCAGTTCCCCCGGCTTTTCACCGTACGGACCGTACCCTGCGAACTCCACACCCTGAAAACCGAGTTCCGCCGCCTTCCTGATGACGCCCGGATAATCGCGCTCTGCCTGCTTGCGGAACGAGTAGAGCTGGATACCCACCGGGATCTTTTTCCCCACCATCGCCCCCGCGCTGGCGCGCAGTGCCGACAGACCCGCGCAGGCGAGCCCCATGTTCCTCACAAACTCACGCCGTGTGTGCATACCCGCATATCTCTTCTTCATGCGCCCCCCGTGTTTACTACGCCAACGCCTGTTTGCAGAACTGGACGCACTTTGCGACCTCTTTGACTGCGTCGGAATCTGCGGGAACGGGATACTCCAACTCGATGTCGGCATAAATGGGGAGCGCGTGTTTCTTGAGAAGCCGCAGAGCCTCGGCCACCGGCGTATTCCCTTGACCGAACGGCATGTTGGCGCCCTTGTTCGCCTTGTTTTTCCTGTCCTTGAGATGCAGGCTGAAGATGCGGTCGCGGTACTTCTCGATAATGGCCAGCACGCAATCGTCGTTCGCGGCGACATAATGTCCGATGTCCAGATTGATCGCGAGGTTCTTGCCGTACGACAGGATCGGGCCATCGTAGGTTGTCGCGTTGATCTGCGTGTGGTTGTGGAAGGCGACCTTGACCCCGTGCTTGTCGGCGAGCGGGCCGACGCGCTTGGCAGCCTCCTCGGAAATCTCGCGCGTGATGGCACCGGCGCCAAGGGCTTTGGCCACACTGAAGTAGTATTCGGCCTTCTCGTCCGTCACGGACTTGTCGCCGATGTTGCCGAACTTGACGATGTGGATGCCGACGCCCGCGTCCGCGTACATCTTGCGAAGCTCCGCAACCTTCTCCAAGGAGCCGGCCGCATATTTCTCGACCACATCGCCCATCAGCTCGATCGAACTGATGCCGCTGTTGACGACATGACGCAACACCACATCCGCCCCGCCGGGCATCGAACGGTAGCTGTACGTGATGGTCCCGATCTGGACGCCGCCGAACCGCGAGTCCGGTTTCGCGTCCACCCCAAAAGCCCTGCCCGGAACCAAGGATGCCGCTCCCAGCGCCGCCGCCCCGCCCATAAACGTTCTGCGTGAAAACATTCTGTCCCGTGTGTGCATGGTTATCTCCCTTTGTGAGTTGATTGAAAGCTTCTTTTACCCGATCTGCCAGCCATCGCGGATGTACGGCTTAAGCAGCCGGTTCGCCTCGGTGCTGTTGGTGAAACGGCACGCCTTGGCGTCAAACTTCAGTTCACCGGAAACCCGCTGCGAGACGCAACCCAACAGTACCATTTCCGTAAGCGGTATGGAATGGTCGATATGCGAGAACGGCTTGGCGCCGCCGCGGATCGCCTCCGCGAATTCCCAGTGATGGTTTTTCACGCGCGGCAGCGTAACCGGCGTGTCCTTGGTCGCCTCGTGCTGGGCAAACCCGCGGAATTTGGTTTCCCCGCTCATGCAGACCGCGTCGTTCATCATCTTGCCCTTGGCGCCGATGATCAGCGTGCTTTGCTCCGGCATGCTTCCCCATGTCGCGACCGCCTCCGGGCACACCTCGTCCGCAGGCTTCGTGTTGCCGTCGTACCAGTAAACCGTAACCGGTTTCTGCTGACGGTCGCTCCGCACCACCAGCTTGACCGTCGTCGCGAGCGGGAACGTTTCCTCAAATTTCTCCGTGGCCTTGACCGTCTCCGCTGTCAGCACCTCCTGCAGCCCCAGTGCCCGGAAGAAAAAGCTCATGCCGTGGCAGGCCATATCGCCCATCGCGCCGGTGCCGAAATCGAACCAGCCCCGCCATTTGAACCCGTGATAAACGCCCGCCTTAAACGGACGCTCCGGCGCAACGCCGAGCCAGCAGTCCCACGCCAACGTGTCGGGCACCGGGTCGCTGCCCTCCGGACGCTTGAGCCCCTGAGGCCAAATGGGGCGGTTTGTGGCAATGTGGATCTCAGATATCTCGCCGAACACGCCCGACTGCACCACCTCGATTTTCCTGCGCTGGAAATCGGAGCCGTTGCCGTTGTTGCCCATCTGGGTGATCACGCCGCACGCCTTGGCCACCTTCTCAAAGCGGCGCGCCTCCCACACCGTCCGCACGAGCGGCTTCTCGACGTAAACATGGCAGCCCTGCTTCATGGCCGCGATCGCCGCCGCCGCGTGCATGTGGTCGGGCGTGGAGACGACCACCGCATCGAGGTCTTTCTCCTTCGCAAGCAATTCGCGGAAATCCTGATATTTACGCGCGTCCGGGCAACGTTCTTTCACCACATTGGCGGACTGGTCGAGACGCCCCCGATCCACGTCGCATAGGGCCACAACCTGCTCGCCCAATTCGTAGAACTCCTTCAGGTTCTGCGCGCCGCGGCCGCCGGAGCCGATGA
>JALHET010000403.1 GCA_022839525.1 Lentisphaerota bacterium | reverse complement strand
GAGATCCCGACTCATCGCCGCATTGCTCGCCGCGACGGATGCGATGAAGCCGATATTGCCAGCAAGTTCGGAAGAGAACGATTCAAGCTCCCTGCCGAGCACGCCGAGCTCGTCGGACGAAACGATATTGAAGCGGTAATCCAGGTTGCCCGAGCGCATCTGGTGCACGCCGCGCTCCATGAGGCGGATATTGCGCACGATTTTCTTCGAGATTGACAGAGCGATCAGCATCCCGGAAAGGAACAGAAGGGCGACGACGACCACGGCAACCACGAGGCTGCGGTTATGAATGCGCGAGGTCTCGGCATTAATCACGTCCTGCTGCTCGACCACGACGCCGGACGTCATTTTCAGGTTGTAGATCAAGTTTCCGTTATACATGGAAAAAGATTTGACCAGCGCATTCAACCGATCGGCCGGCCCCCGGTCGCCCGAAAGAGCTGCATCGGCGACTATAGACAGACAGGTTGCGTCGATCAAGTCGTCGGTCAATATCCTGGCCTCCGCGACGATTTGGTCGTAGACGGCAAGAATATCTTCAGTATGCCCGTGATTGAGCGCCGCAAGCGACTCAACCGCCTCAAGCGCCGAAGATGCGGAAGAGGATGCCCTTCTGAGAGCCGAAATGCCTTTTACCCGTTCGAACGATTCGTCGTACAGGGCCAAAGCGTCTTCGAAAAAATACCGCTGGTTGTCGAGGCTGCCCGTCTGCAGGCCGCTTGCCGCGACTTCCAGTTCGTACAGCGCAAAACGGAAATCCTCAAGAATGCGGCTTTCCCGTTCGAACGTCTTTTTCGGGAGACTCACCACGAGGTAGGCGCCGACTGCGCCGGCGAACAATACAATGCTCATCCCGATAAGAATCAACAGCTTGTTCCGTATTCTCATACCGCTTCGCCTCCGTTGGCTAGAATTTTTCCTTGAGCTCCACCTTCTCGACGCCGCCGATGTCTTTCAGCCGCCGGTACAATTCTCCGGTATCGCGGTCGACCGGCATGCCGACCAGAAATCGCACTTCCGCCTCGCCCTTTTTCATGTTTTTTTCGACGTCCACGGATTGCACGGGAACGCCGAAATCCTCGATAACGTGCCGCGCCTTCTCGGGAAAATCAGAACTGCCCGAATACGCTATGACAAGATGCTTGAGGCGTTCCGCCGGGAAAAGCTTGCGCTCGATCGGCTCCAGAACGACGAGAGCGAAGAGCGAAAGAACAAGGGCGAGCGAAGCGGGTACGTACATGCCTGCGCCGATGGCGAGGCCGATGGCGGCGACGAACCACAGGGAAGCGGCGGTAGTAAGCCCCTTGATCGTGTTGCCCAGCCTGATGATGGAACCGGCGCCCAAAAAGCCTATGCCCGAGACGACCTGAGCCGCAATGCGCCCCGGATCTCCGGTCCGTTCCTGCAAGTACTGGGCGGGAAGCCAAATCGAAAGCAGCATGAGCAGAGTCGAACCCAGACAGATCAGGATGTGGGTGCGCAGGCCCGCGTTCTGCTTGCGCCGGGCACGCTCGAAACCGATGATGCTGCCGGCAAGGAGCGAAGCGCCGAGTCTGAGTACGGCGACCGAATCCGTTATCGCGTTCGTACCGAAAAACATGTCCATAATTGAATCCTTCTATCATGCAGACAGTGCGGCTGCCGCATCACTCTTCGGGCAGCACCCGCACCAGGCTTTCCTTCACCGAAATCGACACTTTCGATCCCTCGGGCCATACGGCCCGGTTCGCAGGATCGTCGATCTGCGCAAGCATTTCGCCGTACGGAGTCGACATCCAGGTTTCGACGCTGGAGCCGAGGTATATATTCGTCGTCACAGTTCCGTCGACAAGCCCTTCT
>JALHET010000402.1:837-3578 GCA_022839525.1 Lentisphaerota bacterium | reverse complement strand
CGTTACCGCACTCGGGCCAGTGCAGTTCGGCGGTCACTTTGGTCAGTCCATGCGGGAAGTTCAAGCCCTTGTCCGGGTCGATGATGCCGATACTGCCCGCGAACCAGTTATGGTGGGCGCTGCCGGTGAACATCACGCGGCGGCTGCCGGGGATCGCCCGCACGTCCTTCAGCAGGTCCGGCCAGACCGACTGGTTACCCCAGAAGGTGTTGGGCTGCGTGCCGTCGGGGTTGACGGTCCAGAGACTCTGGCAACGCCACAGCGGCTTGTCGGTATACTCCCAGCGCGTGTAAATGATCCGGCCGTCATGCATCATGGAGGGTAGATAGTCGGGTTCGTTGTTGGCCGAAATAAAGTAAAGGTCGCCGTCAGTGAACGAGCCCCGCATCAGTATGTAGGCGTTGGTGGGCGGCATGCAGCGCACGTAGGTGTGTCCACGCGACGAGGAAAAGACATAGTGACGGCCGTCGGGCAGGTAGATGGGATCGAAGTCGTCAAAGATCCCGGAAGTGAGCTGGCGCAGACCGGTGCCGTCCAGATTGCATTCGTAGATGTGAAACGCCTTTTCGTTGTGCGGCTTGAAGCAGAAGAGCACGCGCTTCCCGTCGAACGACAAATCCGGTCGCCAGAAGCTGCCGTGCAGCGGCGCCTGCGGCATCAGCCGACGGACGGTGCCGGTCAGCGACAACCCGTCGACCACAAGCAACTGACCGCCGGGCACGGCCATATAACCGAGCCGGTGGCGCGTTTCGTGCGGCCACTCGCTCCCCTGCGGATAGGGCATATCCACCAGCAGAAGTTGGGTGAAATTGACAACAGGATTTTCAAGCATCATCTTGCGGCGGATACGGCGCATGGAGAAGTAGATCTCCTTGGTTTTCTCTGCCGAAAGGTTGGCTTGAGCCGCAGCCTTGGCCAGACTCTCCAAACCGGACCCCGGCAGAGAGAACCGCGCCGCCAAAGCGCACGTCCGCGCGATCTCCCGCGCGAGGTCGGGCTTGCCGTTGACTTGAAACAGCCAGTCGTTCTCGATAGCCTGCCGCGCCTCGTCCGCCGTATAGGTACGTACAGGCGGCGTATCGGGCCGCACATAGGGCGCGACCCGTTCGGCCACATGCGGCCGCTCCGGCACCTCCGGCCAGTCGGCCGTCACCGCATCGAGAAACACCGCGCCGACATCCGGACCATCAGCCGCCAAACGGGATTTCAACGCATCCGCCCACGTTTTCAACTCCTGCCACCGTTTCCGTTCGGCCTCTGGACAACGCGCCCACTGTCCCTCGGTCAGCGGCATGTATTCGGTCAGGCGTTCAAGCTGGTCGGCCAGCCGCTGTTTAAGCGGAGCGAAGTCGGTGACGGAAAGAAAACGCACAGCCGTCTCACCGTAGAGCCGGGCATAGCTGGCGCATTCGCCGGGGAAGCGGGCCGACAGGGTCATGGCGAAGAGGTTTTGAACTTCAGGCGGACAGGGACGCGCGTTTCGGGCGAGCACGCGCCGCGCCTCCTTCAGCGTCGCTGCGAAAGTAGGCTGTTCGTGCAGCAGCGGCTTCCATTCGTCCGACAGAGCCGTCAATGCGTTCGCCGTCAGCCGTGCGCTCCCGGCCCGGAAGATCGCCGTCAACGCATCGGGTGACAAGGCTGCGGTATACAGACGCAGGTCATCCAAACCGCCTTGGAAGAACTCCCCGCTGCCGCTGTGCGAGCCGACAAAACCCGCCGCGCGCGCGACGCGGGCGGTCCCTTCATGCGGCAACTGACCGATCAGCGCGCCATCGAGAAAGACGCGCATCTCGCGTCCGTCGAATGTCGCGGCCACAAAATGCCAACTTTTCCGGCACGATCCGGGCGTCGCATTCACGGTAGGCGCCGTTGACGTGCAACCCCAAAGACAACACCTTCCCCTTTTCCTGAAACGAAAAGAGGACGCGCCCTTTGTGGGATTCGATGCGGAACAACTCATTGTAGGTGTCGAACGCTTCAGGCCGGACCCAAGCCGTGACCGAAAAAGCGGTCAATTTTTCAGGCAGCACACCGGACTCAACACGCAACGCGTGCCGCCCCGAAAGCAGCAGGGGCCGGTCAGTCACGGCCCGGAGCCCCGCCGACGCCACGGTCCCGGTTTGCAGTCGGCTGGAATCCCAGACCGGCGTCGGCGCGGCAACCGCCGCACCCCCCATCCAGACACTCCCCAGCACCAGCGTCATGATCGCCATTCTTGTTCTCATCGTCACCCCTGTTTTGTTCGGCCTTATCAGCCGATAAGTCACTAAAGGTTCCCTCCCCACAAGCAATTGTCGAACGTTGCAGAAGGATGGCACCCTACGAGGGCATAGCCGTCAGGCTCGATTTGCGCGGCACGTTTTCGCAAATCGACGAGATGCCGCTCCACGGGAGTCATCTTGGCTTCGAGCGCGAAGGTGCGCCCGTCACGGGCAAGAACGAAATCGATCTCGCCGCCTCGGTTGGAGAATGTGACGGCACCATAGGGCTGGAGCTGGTGACAGAGCGTGTTCTCAAACTGCGCACCGCCTGACAAATCAGCATTGATGTTGGCAATGCCGGTATCAACGAAAAACACCTTCTTGGGGATGCGTTCACGGACAGACGGATTTTTCGCATACGTCGGCAAAAGGCGGATCAGGTAGGTCTGCTCAAGAAAAGCGATGTAGTTCATGACCGTCGGGCGCGACAGGCCGATGATCTTCGACAGCTCATCGACGTTCAGCCGCGAGCCGACGCGG
>JALHET010000402.1:0-807 GCA_022839525.1 Lentisphaerota bacterium | reverse complement strand
TTTTGAGGTCGGCGATGGACTTGAAGTCTGCGAGCTGCATGACGTCCAAGTTGATGTAAGAGCTGTAAATGACATCGAGCATCCGTCGCTTGCGCTCAACCGTGTCACTCAGAGCCACGGCTGGGAACCCACCGTAGGCGATGTACTCCTCGTAAAGCGCCGTGAGCGCTTCATAGGCGAAGGTGTCGAACTTGACCTTTGCAAGCGCGGCAAGGTCCACCGTCGGGGGGATGAACCGCGCTCCCTTGATCGCAAGGAACTCCCGGAAAGAAAACGGAAGAAGCTCGAAAACAATCTTGCGGGCCGAAAGAGACTCCGAAAAATGGTTTTTAAGATAGAATGCGCTCGATCCCGAAAGAATGAACTTGATGCCATAGTGGTCGTACAGGTATTTGATGACCTGCGGGGACTGCTTGACGTACTGGATTTCGTCGATGGCGACCACAGCGCGGCGGGAAAGATCCAGTCCAAACCCGCGCAGAGCATTCGCGACACCATCGAAATCCTCGGATTCGAAGAGACGCTGGGCGCTGACAAGGGTCAGGTCAAGATAGAGCGTATTGTCCGGAATCTGCCCGATCAGCCATTTCAAGGTAGTGGTCTTCCCCACTTGGCGCGGGCCGGTGATAACAAGAATCTCCCGACTGCCCAGCTCGTTCTTCAAGACAGGCCAGAGATCCCTTTCAATGATAGGCGTTGAATCCATAACAGGACTTAACCATATTCTTGGGTTTATGTAAAGCGGTGGTTTACATAAATAGCGGAAAACTGGAACTACTCCTTGGGACTGGCTGGAACCCCAGTCGC
>JALHET010000401.1 GCA_022839525.1 Lentisphaerota bacterium | reverse complement strand
ATGACCTGCACTGCCCTGAATGCGGCAGCCCCATGGAAATGATCTCAGGGTGTGCCTACTGCTTCAGTTGCGGCTACTCGCCGTGTAAGTAGGGGGATGCATACATTTCCAAAAAAACTCTCTAGGCGTGCACCCTCGATGGAATGCATACTGGCTCGGCTAAGCTAACGAGGGCTTTTATCTTTGTTGATTTATCTTAGGTTTTGTTTTTTACCTTTCTTCTTTACTTATGCTTGAGGCATGTATGGAAGCTCCTACAGATAGGAAAAGCCACTGAAGAGGCAAATAAGAAAATTGTGAAACAAGATGGGGGCGGCACATCTAGATGTTTGGGTTCCCCAATATGCTAGGGATAGTTTTGGATGAGGCTATTTGCTATGAAAATATATTAGGAGTAGGTTCCAAAAAAGTTTACTAAGAAAGACGAGAAGAACATTCGTAATAAATTTTCATTATATATTTAAAAGTGTAAAATGCAAGAGGTTACCCCGCATACGCGGGGATAGTCCCCTTATCTACCGACAAACCGAGGAATGGTTACGGGTTACCCCGCATACGCGGGGATAGTCCCTCACGTTCGGAGAGATTGACGATCTGATCTACGGTTACCCCGCATACGCGGGGATAGTCCCCATTGTCGCCCTCGGGAACAGTCTAGCCACGAGGTTACCCCGCATACGCGGGGATAGTCCCTCGCCGAAAGCCGCTTTGAATCCTGCGGGTGTGGTTACCCCGCATACGCGGGGATAGTCCCCGAGATACGACAGAGAAACGCGCTGCTCAAGGGGTTACCCCGCATACGCGGGGATAGTCCCTGCTGGCAAACGGCAGGATTGGGACCGAATGCGGTTACCCCGCATACGCGGGGATAGTCCCCCTTTCTAAACATGGCGACCTTTTAACAATTAGGTTACCCCGCATACGCGGGGATAGTCCCTCCCAAAAGATAATTCATTTCCCTACCTCCCTGGTTACCCCGCATACGCGGGGATAGTCCCCGAGACGATATGGATGACAGCACAGGAATGACGGTTACCCCGCATACGCGGGGATAGTCCCAGAACTATACACGCACCGTGCCCGGATTTAGAGGTTACCCCGCATACGCGGGGATAGTCCCTCCTTTGTTTCGTTGGAGTCGAGGAGCCACTCGGTTACCCCGCATACGCGGGGATAGTCCCGTGAGCTCGTTGAAGCTCAATGGCATCGCTTAGGTTACCCCGCATACGCGGGGATAGTCCCCAGGTTTCGCGACTTTGCGCCGCATTTCCCGCGGTTACCCCGCATACGCGGGGATAGTCCCGAGCCGCAGCAATCTCGGTTCTTTTTAGTTTTGGTTACCCCGCATACGCGGGGATAGTCCCGTAGCGGGCAGTGTTCCGTCTGTGCCTGTACTGGTTACCCCGCATACGCGGGGATAGTCCCAAACTCTGCGAGGAGATCAAGAAGCTTGAAACGGTTACCCCGCATACGCGGGGATAGTCCCCCTTCGAGATTCCTATAAGCAACAGCTTCAGGGGTTACCCCGCATACGCGGGGATAGTCCCTTTGTAAATGACTATGGCAAGGATTTTTACGAGGTTACCCCGCATACGCGGGGATAGTCCCCGCACAGGGGAGGCAGTATCAGGGCAAGTACAGGTTACCCCGCATACGCGGGGATAGTCCGTAGGAGGTGAAACCGATGGAGCTGAAAGTTATGGTTACCCCGCATACGCGGGGATAGTCCCGAAGCGCAAGCATGGCAAGCCGCCTATGCTGAGGTTACCCCGCATACGCGGGGATAGTCCCTATGCTTGACGCCTGCGCCGGACTCATGAGGGGGTTACCCCGCATACGCGGGGATAGTCCCATATTTGAT
>JALHET010000400.1 GCA_022839525.1 Lentisphaerota bacterium | reverse complement strand
CTCGCTCGGTCTCATCGGAAGCGCCTCTTGTCTCGGTACAGGCGACTACAATGCAATCCTCTGCTCGTCTCGCGGCGGTACACTGCGCATCACCGGCGACTCCCCGTTCACAACAGACCGTCCTCTGTATTTCTATGGCGCCGCAACAGCCGAACTCCTGCTCGACATCGCAGGCAACGGCGACATGACCTTTACAGGTGCCGCCTCCTCCTCGACCGAGACCGGCGCAAAGACCCTGCGCCTCGGCGGAAACGGCACCGGCACTAAAACCTACGCCGGTGCAATCGCCGGATCGTCGGAAGGCCCCATCTCGCTCGTTAAACAGGGACAAAGCGAATGGCGGATCGCCGGTGCCAATGATCTGGTTGCTATCACCCTTCTGCAGGGCACCCTCACCACAGCCAATCCCGCATCCTTGACGGCCTCAGACGCCATAACGCTCTTCGGCGGCACACTGCGCGTAACCGCCGACGCGCTCAATGCGGACGGCACTTTCACGGCCTCCCCGTTCTCCATCAACGGTCCAGCCACGCTCTCGCTGGCCACCGGAAACTCAGACGTCCAGTTGCCCGCCCTCACCCTGCTCGCGGGCGGCACACTCGATATCGTCCCGGCGGACGGCAAGGTCTTCGCAACCGGCGTCGCGGCGGGCCCGCTCGCCGGAATCACCGTCAATGGTCTGCCCGCCGTCTACAGCGCGACTGACGGCATCACGGCGGACCCGGCCGTTCAGGAGTTCGAGCTACCCGCGCTCGGCCCCGGCGATCTCGCGGCGCATCCCGGCGCGGTCATCACGCTGACCGATGGCGGCACCGGTCCGGCCCTCTCTCTCTCGGCCGACTCCGCCGTTGCCCTGATCCGCAACCCCTCCGCCACGCCCGCCGTCATCGAACTCGGCGGACACACGCTCACGGTCGGCCAGCTCTCCGCCACCGCTACGCTGACCCTTACAAACGGCATCGTCGCTACGCCCGCCGGCACCTTGAATGTCACCGGACCGGTCACGCTCGACACCGCCATCGCACCCGGCACCGGTATCACCAAATCCGGCGCGGGCACCGCGACGGTCCCTGCGGACGGCCTCTCAACCGCCGTCATAACCGATGGCGCGCTCGCACTTGCGGTCGCCGCGAACACGACCAATAACCTCCCCGCCCTTTCCGGCAACGGCATGCTGATCAAAACCGGCCCCGGCTGGCTCGCGCTGACCAACGCCAACAACAATTTCTTAGGCGACATCACCGTCGCGCAGGGCACCCTGCTGCCGGCGGCCGCATCGGCGCTCGGCTATGACGACAGGACGCGTGTGGTCACGGTCACAGACGGCGGGGCGCTCGACATGGGCCTGCTCCCCTCCGCGAACAATTGCATCTATGTGTACCAGCTCCGTCTGGCGGGCGATGGTCCGGACGGCAACGGCGCACTGGTCAACAACGGGCCTTTCACGCAGTATTTCACGCAGCCCCTGATCGCCCTCGACGCAGACGCCTCGATCGGCGGCATCGCGCGCCTTGATGTCCGTCGCAACGAGAAGGTCGTCACCACCATCCAGCCCCGTTTTGAACTCAACGGCTACACCCTGACCGTAAAAGGCGACGCGAAATTCGCACCCGATCTGCGCTCTGCCACATCATCCCCCAACTTTGCCTTCACCATTCCCAACGCCGACGTCCTCGTGGCGGACCCCGCCGCCCCCGACCGGCACGGCACATTCGCGGTCGCGCCCGGTGCCTTGTTCAGGATCGAATTCAGCAGCACACTGGCCGGCGATACCAACACGCTCGTCAGCGTGTCGGCAGGCGGCGTGTTCGACATGTACGAACTTGTGACCCCTGTTCCCTGGCGTATTCAAGCGGAAGCCGGTAG
>JALHET010000399.1 GCA_022839525.1 Lentisphaerota bacterium | reverse complement strand
CTTTTTCAGGTACGAAAGGTAGCGGAGGCTTTCCATCGGCTCCATCGCGAGTATCATGTCGGCACTGCCCAGGGGCACAAGGTCGCTGTTAATGGTTCCGTCGGAAATACGCAGATGCGCCTGCACCCCGCCGCCCCGCTGGCTCATGCCGTGTACTTCGGACTGCCTGACAGTCAGCCCGTCCAGCATAGCAGCGCGCGCGATGATGGTTGCGATCGAAAGGACTCCCTGTCCGCCGACTCCGGCAAGTATTATATCGTAGGTCATGTGTTTCTCCTTGGCACCTTAGTAAATCGTGCAGCATTTAATGGTCTCATTTTTTGCTCTCTGAGGCGTCGGCGAGGCGTTCGAATTCGTCGATTTCCCTGATAAACAGATCGATGCCGTTCTGCCAAAACTCCCGCGACTCGATGTCGAAGCCTGCGCGGGCAGTCAGCGACACCACATCCATCCGGCCGGTTTCCCGCAGCAGATCCTCGTAGACCGCCGCAAAACCGCTGCCTTCCGACTTGTAGCGCGCGTACAGGGCCATCCCGAACAGCTGGCCGAAAGCATACGGAAAGTTGTAGAACGAAAGATCGCTCGAATAGTAATGTATTTTTACCAGCCACATATACGGATGCAGCAGACTGGAATCCAGGCCGTCCCCGTACGTGCGCAGCTGTGCCTCTCTCATCTTGGCGCAGAGATCCTCCGCCGAAAGTTCTCCCGAAGCCCGGTCGGCGAAAACCGAACGCTCAAAATAAAAGCGCGAAAGTATGTCCACCAAAATCTGGCACCCGTCCTGCAAGTGCGCTTCGATAAGCCCGAGCTTTTCTTCTGCAGACGCCTTGGCCAGCACATCGTTGAAGACGATTGTCTCGGCAAAGATCGAGGCAGTTTCTGCGAGCGTCATCGGATAGTCCTGCTGCAGCGGCGGCAGTTCCATCACGACGTCCGAATGGAACGCATGGCCCAGTTCGTGCGCGACCGTCGTCACGCTGTTAAAGGCACCGTCGAAATTCGCGAGCACGCGGGTTTCCCTGACTAGCGGCATGTCGGTGCAGTACGCCCCGCTCACCTTCCCGCTTCTGCTTTCGGCGTCGATCCAGCCAGATTCAAACGCACGGCGCGCAAAGACGCCCAGCCGGGGAGAAAAGCTTTCGAAGCTGGATACAACGGTCGATCGGACAGTCTCCCAGTCGTACTGGGGGAACTTGCCCCCGATGGGTGCAAAAAGATCGTAGAAGGCGCACGCAGGAATCCCCATGATTTTCGCTTTTGCCTTGAGATACCGCCGCCAGTGCGGAAGCGAATCCTCCATTGCCCCGATAAGCGCTTCGAGCGCCTTGGGCGAAAGACGTCCCTGCGCAACCGATTTTTCCAGCGCGGGATCGAGTGGAAACGAACCTGCCGTTCCGGTCCATCCACGCCGCCTGTTCAGCAACACCGCCGTTCCCTTAATACCGTTGAGTGCAGAGGCTACGGGCAGCGCAGCAGAAGCGCAGATTTCCAGTTCCTTATGAAAGGCTTTTTCGCGCACCGAACGGTCCTTGTCGTAGGCAAGCGAACGCAGATCCACAAGGGTTTTTCGCTCTCCGGACGCTTCGTCCCACAGGCAGTCGGCACCCGACGTGATCTGCTCCTGCAGCCGTCCCCAGGCATCAGCACCGGTCCGCGCAAGATCTGCCGCAAGGTCTTCCTCGGCCGCACTCATCTGCTTTTTCTGCCAGAAAAGAGCGTCCTCAAGGTAAAAGGAATACGGGGCAATTTCCGGGTTTCCGGAAACAGCCTCGCGCACCTCGTCTTCGTGTGCCGAAATTGCGTTTATTTCGTTCATCGCGCGCTTGTCGGCGGTATTGGTCGAATAGATCGCATAGCAATACGACGACAGGGTGCGCGAATACAGGTCGGCTTCATTCAAAAGCGCGAGCGCATCCTGCAGCCAGACAGAAAAATCCGGCACAGCGGCACGGCCTTCGCACGCACGGCCTTCGCACGCACAGCCTTCGCTAGCCTGGCCTTCGGACGCACGGCCTATACCGGCTTTTTCCATGTGCGCCGGAACTTCGCGCGCAAGAGCCGAAAGCCGGCTCTTTGCAGAGCGGTATTCAGATGAATCAAAGCCCGGAAACACTGAATCGAGGTTCCACCTCGGCGCCCGGCCGGAATTGTGGCCCGATGCCGTCGTTGGGTCAGACATTGGCGTTCGCTTCCTTTTTGCGCCGCATGCGGAACGCTTCCAGGCACTCGCGCACCAGAATAAGCACCGAAAGGCCGCGATATTCGGCTTCTTCCATTATTATCTGCGCATTTTCCTCGACCTTGTCCGGCTTCGTGTCCAGCACGCGCACGTGGGCAGGGTCGACACCAAGCCCGACGACGATTTTTTCTAACTGGCTGGAAGGCAGCATGGTCGGCTGACAGCCGGTCATCGCGACGATCGAGTTGTCAAGAATGATAACCGTCATCGGAGTTTTGGTCGAAACGGCGTCCACTATGCCGGTCAGGCCGGAATGGAGAAAGGTCGAATCCCCAATCACGCCGAAGGAGTATTTGACGCCGGCTTCGGCCGCACCGCGCGCCATGCCGATGGAAGCGCCCATACAGACAATAGTTTCGACGGCACGCAGAGGCGACGCCGCACCGAGTGCATAGCACCCAATGTCGGCGCACACGGCCGTTGAAACAGCGCCTTCTTTTGCGTTGAGCCGCTCGACCGCCAGATTAAGCGAGCTATAGGAATCGTGGTGCGGGCAACCCTTGCACAGCTGCGGAGGCCGGCCGGAAAGAGACGGCAGTTCGAGCCCGTCGAGCGCGCTCTCGCGCGGCGCAAGGCCGAGCGCGGCGCGGACAATATCCGGATTGAGCTCGCCGACGCGGGGAAGAGCTCCGGAGAGCTTGCCCGTAATCGTGTTTTTGCCCGGAACGAGGCCTTTCAGCTGCCGTTCGATAAAGGGCATGCCTTCCTCGATAACCAGAACCGTTTCGGCG
>JALHET010000050.1 GCA_022839525.1 Lentisphaerota bacterium | reverse complement strand
CGGTCGGCACGATGCCACCGACCACCGCGCGGTCGACATTGGTGTAGAACAGGGTGATCTGCCCAGCCTGAAAAAGGTCGCCGATCACGAAGCGGCTTCTCAACTCATCGGTCGTCATCCGGCGGTAAGAGAGTCTGTCGGGGGCTTCGATTGTATGCATGTCATCTCCTTCTTGCTCAGTCAGACAGTAATCGCATAGACATAATATAGCAAAAGGCCGGTGTCGCATCCAAGGAAGGAATTTGGGCATGCCCGGCCTTCACTGGACGGGGACGGCCGGAGCGAACGGCTCAAGACAGCGTGGAAGTATCCCCTGCATGTGGGCGATCAGCACACCGTAATTGACAATGGGGACGCCTGCCGCACCGGCTTGTTGGATACGGTCGTGCATTTCCCCCCGGCTGAGCATGCACGCGCCGCAGTGGACAATCAGAGCAAAGGACGAAAGGTCTTTAGGGTATTTCATGCCGCTGGCGTGTTCCAGCACGAGCCGTTTACCCGTGTGCCGCAGCAGCCAGCGGGGAATCTTAACCGTGCCGATGTCATCGCATTGCCGTTGGTGTGTGCACCCTTCCGCGATCAACACCCGGTCGCCGTCCTTGAGCGCGTCCGCCGCCCGGGCGCCGCTGACGAGTGTGGGGAGGTCACCCTTGTACCGGGCGAAGAGGATGGAGAAGGAGGTGAGCGGCACATCACGCGGGGTTTCCGCGGCCACTTTTGCAAAGGCTTGCGAATCGGTGACCACGAGGCGCGGTTTTCTTGCCAGACTCTTTAAAGCGGATTGCAGTTCCGTTTCGCGGGTGACGAGCGCGGCCGCGCCGGCTTCGAGGATGTCGCGGATGGTCTGTTGCTGGGGCAGGATGAGCCGTCCCTTTGGGGCGGCGCTGTCGATCGGGGTCACCAGCACCACGAGGTCGTTGGGTGCGAGAAGATCCCGTATGAGCGATCCGGCGCCTGCGTCTTCGGGAACGATTTTGGCGAGCGCGAGCTTAAGGTCTTCGATCCCGGCGCGGGTTGCCGAGGAAACGCAATGGATGGGGGCTTGAGCCTGTTCGGCGGCGGCACGGACAGCCTCTTCGGAGAGGGTGGCGAGGTCCGTTTTGTTGAAGACCACGAGCAGAGGGGTTTTTTTCGCGCGGATGAGGGAGAGGAACTCGCGCTCACAGGCACCGAGCCCGAATTCGGCTTCGGTGATGAGCAAGGCGATGTCGGTTTTGTTCAACACGTCGCGTGTGCGCTGGACGCGCAGGTTGCCGAGGGTGCCCTCGTCGTCCAGGCCGGGCGTGTCGATGATCATGATGGGGCCGAGCGGCAGCAGCTCCATGGCTTTGGAGACGGGGTCGGTGGTTGTGCCTTTGACATCGGAGACGATCGAGACTTCCTGGTTCGTAAGGGCGTTGATGAGGCTCGATTTGCCGACGTTGCGGCGGCCGAACAGCGCGATGTGGACACGTTCACCTTGGGGTGTTTGGTTGAGGCTCATAGTAGGTAGACAGGTGGAAGGTGATACGGTTATCGGCACAGACATTCTACGATCCCGTGAGGCGTGACATCGCCTATGCGTAACGCCGCCCGGGGTTAAAGCAGGGCACCCCGCGTCAGCCGCCCGTTTGCAGCCGCATAAGCATGCCTAATAGCGTCTCGACAAGCTTAGGTTCCGCGTCGGGTTCAAGCAGGCAGGATGCGAACCACGTCTCGTAGCCGCCGAGCTTGTGCTGATCCGGGGTCGGCAGATAATCGAGACATCCGTTTGCCAGCCCGACGACAAAGGTAGGCTTAAACGGGCTGCGGCGTTTTATCTCCAGACCGGTCGCGCAGAAAACCTCGAACGGCATGGCCGCGATTCCAACCTCGCCGACACGCAAGACCTGCAACGGGATCTTCACCTGTTCCGGCTCCTTGGCCATCTGCACGCACCGTTCGGCGAAGTAGGATTTCATCGCGTTCCCTTTACCGTTTGCGGTTTTGGCGCGGATCACAGCCTCGGCCCATGCGAGCTGCTCCGGCGTCGGGTGGCGGAGCCGCATTTCGATATTCCCGACTGACGCGCTAAGCGTCACGCGGTCGCGCCATCGGATGGTCTGGTAAGCCGCATGGACTTTCTGGGCCACGTCGTCGGCCACGATCCGCATCTTCGCGTATGGCGGCAGCTTCTCGGCGGGCTTGGTGAAGTCGATGTTGTTGATGTCTCCGCTGGTGCCGTTGCTCATAATGGAAATGAAGGGCGGGTCTTGCCGGTCCGCCCCCAGTAGCTGCTGGACGCGGTCGTTGAACATCCCGTAGTAGTCGGCCGAGATGTCCGCGCCGCGCACGCCTCCCACATAGTGCAGCGAATAGTTCGCGAAAAGCGCGATCGGACGGCCCGCCGGCGTTTGCACCGCAAAGAAACAGATCTCGGGATCGGTCGGCCCGGCGGGCTTGACCAGATTCGGATTGAGCCGTCCCGGATTCGTTTTCACCAGATCGTTCGTGCCGCCGAAGGGATCCGCCGACACGGTGCCGGGCTTCATAAGCCAGCGGCGGTTGAAGACGTGGCGCGGCTCGGTTGCGGTTGCCCAGCCGATGCGGGCCGGCGCGAGATTGTTGAGGGCACAGCGCACCGTGTCCGCGATGCGGCGCGCCACGGCCTTCTGGTAAGCGGTCATTTTGGGAGTTGCGGTGTAACTGTCCATGTCTCCCCGGGCGCAGACCGCCGAGTGGGTGTGTGTCGCCGAGACAAGGAGATGGCAGGCGGGAAGCCCGGTCTCCTCCTGTACAAGCCGCCGGGCTTCGTCGCTCATGCAGGAGTCGAAGCCGATCAGGTCGCACACGGCAAACACCAAGCGCGTTTTGCCGTCGTCTAGCGCCAGGCAGCGCACCCACAGGTCGTCGTGCACATGCGTGGCCGGAAAAGCGGTAAAGCCGCCGACGATCCCGTTCCCCAATTCCGGTGTGATGTTGCCCCGCGCCGCTCCCGCGCGGAAAAGGGCGGAATCAGCCCTGCCGGGAATCGCGAGAGAAATAACCAGAGCGCCGATCAGCCTTCCCCGTATTTTTTTCATCATCATTTTCCTTGTCAGTCAGCGGATCCGGTTTTTGAAGGCCGGCCTGCTTCTGCTCACTCGCAGTAACCGATTCCCACATAATAGGACATATTCGTCTGGGTGGTATCGATCCGTCCGAACTGAACCACGATATTGATGTTCGAGCGGATCCGCAGCGCATATTGGGTGAGGGGCGGGATCACGGTTCCGGCGAGATCTTCCGGATGGTCAAGGCGAAGAGCGATGATCCGTTCGGGGGCAACAGTGACCGGAATATCCTTGATGGGCGCCCGTTCCGTAAAATAAACATCGATCAGAACCCGTGCCTCCTGATCAAGCGTGTTGAAAAGCATCAGGGCTTCGTGCGCTTCCACCAAACTGTCAGGGTTCTTTTCGGGAAGATAACCATCGGGGAAATACCAGACTTTTTTACCGCCGCTCATTTGAGGTTCCTTTCACCCGGCTCATTTTCTGTTGACCGGCTTCGTTGCATGAAAAGGCTGAAAAAGCCGCTCCAGACGCGACTTTCCAAAAACAATAACATCCGGGCTGCGGATTGTCGAGACGCGAAAATGGTTGACGGTTTTCGCCAACAGTCGCATCATCATAAAACCAATGAAAAAGAATAGTCTGCCCCGTTTTTTTGTTCTGTTGCTGACTCCGTTTGCCCTGCTGGCGGCGGGTTATCCGGATGTGTTTTCGCGTTCGTTCGAGTTTCGCGCCGTGAGCAGTGTCCCTGCGGCGAACGGCGAGACGGATTTTAAGGGAAAGACGGCGGTGTTCTCGACGGAAGAGCGCGTCGCCTTTCTGAACGCTTACGCGGACTACGCCTCCGCATGGTTCGGCGATCCCAATCTCGACCAGTTGGCGGTACGGCCTGAGGAAGCGGAAGCGCGTCTCGCGCAAATCAAGCCACAGCCGTTGCCGTCCGTGCGCCGCACGATCCGTTTGAACGACGGCTGGAGGAAAACCGGCATTCCTTCGGTTTCCACAAACCGGCCTGCGCCGTGGCGCGAATCTCCTCGCCATAAAGGTGAACCATTTTACGCTGAAGAATCCCATGGGGCACATGCCGGACGATCATGCTGTCGGCTGGTTCGCCGGCCGGGTCACGCTGCATCTGCTGCCGGGTGACGCGGCACTGCGGGATTTTTTTGTTCACACGGAGACGCTGGGGGTAAACGGATCGGCCCGCCAACGGAACCGTCTCCTGATCGAGAACACCGGCAACCGACCCTTTACGGGGACGGTGCGCATCGGTTACCGCAACTGGTTTCCGGCCGAAGGCCGGGAGGTTGCCCGGCAAAGCTGTCCGGTGAGGGTGGAGGCGAACTCGGCACGGGAAGTGGTTCTGCCTTTGGAGATTCCCGACGCCGAGGTGTGGTGCCCGGAACGGCCCGCGTTGTACGCCGTTACCGCCACATTATCCGACGACATCGGCAAGCCGGTGGACGATGTTGTGACGACGACGGGCATCCGCACGGTCGCCCAGCGCGACGGGTTGTTTCTGCTCAACGGCGCGCCGGCCATGCTCAACGGGGCTCAGAATATGGGGTTGCGTCCGGTGCCCGCCATCAAGAACGCTGCCAAATTCAACCGGTGCGCCCCGGCACGGATCGCCGATTTGAAGGTCACCGTCAAGACTCCCGGCGGCGAAGTCTTGGACGAGCATACGTTTCCGGGCCTGAATTTAGCGGGCGGGCGCTCGCTGCTCAAACTGCCGGCGATCCGGCCCAAGTTGCCGGCCACGGGTTTCTGTGTGGTGGAATACGCCGTCAGTTTCCCCTACACTCAAAGGTAACACGGGAAAAGACGGGGCGATGGTCAGAGGCCACCGGTTCGTTGACCACATGTGTCTCGGGCACCTGCACCGCCGTGTTTCCCGAAACGAAAATATAATCGATGATCCGGTCTGGCTTGTCTGCCGGAAAAGTCGGCAGCAGGGGGCTGACGCGCTTCCAGGATTTTCCGAACTCCTGCATTACTGCGGAGTCGGGCTCGGCATTGAAATCCCCGGCGAGGAGAACAGGTTTGCTGAACTTGGCCTGTTCCCGTTTGATAATCTCCGCCGATATCTGGCGGCTTTCGGCGGTCAAAGACAAATGGGTGCAGAAAAACACGAAGGTGTCGAATTCACAGACCAGCAGGGTTCGGGGCTCCTCTTTGCCGGGAAGGGGAAGGTGATACGAGCGGAGCGGCTTGGTTTTTGAAAGGACGCCCACTCCGTACGACCCGCCTTGAAAAGGAATGGCCTCGCCGTAGGTGCCGGTCATCCCCGTGGAGGAGGCAATCTCCTGCAACACGTCGCGTCCCATGCTCCGTTTGGCTTTGCGGTCCAACTCCTGCAGGGCGACCACATCGGGCGCTTGATTCGAGATCACGCCGGCGATCCTTGTGACGTTGATCGAGTGGTAATCGTCCAGCCCGCGGCAATTGCGGACATTATAAGACATGACGCGTAGGGATTCCTGCGCCCCTGCGGGCTGACAGGAAAAGAAGGCGGCTGACACAACGAGGGATGGCAACAGACAGAAGAACCGGTTCATTATGGATCGTTACCTTTCTAGGGTTTTCGCTTCTGACACATCTGCATCTTTACGCCCGGGGCGGGGGTTCATTCAACAGGCCATTATGGTCGCATAAGGCGATTGGTAATGCAACACTCCGACTTGCAGCGGGACACACAAACGTTCCGGTGTGCGCCTTGCATTTTCTCAGGCATAGGGTATAATATTAAGAGTTTCAAAACACAGGAGATTATTAAACATGCAATCTATTGCTTTGTCATCCCTGATCGTTATGACCTTGCTCGGCGCAACCCTTGCGGCGGAGGAACCTCAGACGGCTTCACCGGCCTTGCCCACGAAAACGGACGCTTTTGCCGCGGAACCGGCACGCCGGGGAAACGGCCAGGGGGTTGGACACAAACTGCTGTTTTACATCCCTAACCGGATCTTCGATGTGCTCGATATTGTGAGGGCGCGTGTCCGTGTGGGCCCAGGGCTCGCCCTCGGAACCCGCGTGACGAAGTACACCGACCTTTTCATGGGTTCCTACACCTCTATCTATCTCGGTCTGCCGGGGCCTCGTCAGGTGCCGCGGGTGCCGTGGCCGGGGGGCATCGAGTCCCGCAGCGGCTTGGCCGCCAGCGTGGCCGATGCCACGACCACCAGCTATGACGCGAATCCTCGCTATGCCGCCTCCGAGATCGGTTTGGGCTTGCAGGCCATTTTGGTCGGCGCAGAGGTTGGTGTCGATCCGCTTGAGGTCTTTGACATGGTTTTCGGGGTGCTGTTCATCGATTTCCGCGAAGACGATCTCTAGATCTCTCGTGTTGTGCTACGGAGCCTTCGGATCGACTTTGACGGTCTCGCTCTTCTCGCTCTCCAACTTGTCCTTGTCCACGGCGGTGACGGCGATGGACATGGTCTTGGGAAGGTCTGTCAGTCCCAAGCGATACTCGGGCTGTCCGGTTGTTGTCAACAGATTCCACCCCAGAAATCTCTTGGACCAGACTTTGTACTGTTCAACATCAGGTTGGGCAGGAGCCTTCCACGTGACGCGGATCATGTTGCCGTCTGGCTCTGCCCGCAAGTCGGTGGGCGCATCGGGTAACGGTTTTGAACTTCCCTTAATCACTTCGCTCCACTCGCTCTCCAGCCCTTCTTTGTCTAGCGCCTTGATGCGGTAGTATTTTATGGTGTTCGGGTTCAACTCCGGGTCATCGGCAGTCAACGCCGCATCCTCAGTCCCGTTCACGACCGCAAGTTTACGGAACGAACCGTCCGGTTCTTTGGAGGCCTCAACCCAATAGCTGTTCACATCCTTTTCAGGATTGGCTTTCCATGTCAGGCGGATCGTGTGCGCCAGTTGGGTAGTGGCGGTTAGGCCCGATGGGGGCACGGGAAGCACCTTGGTTTTTGCTTTGACCGACTTGGAGGCCGAGGAGCGGATGTTTGCGGTGTTGAAAGAGATCACCTTGTACTGGTACTCGGTGCCGTCTTTGAGCAGGCCGAGTTTGGTGCCATCCTTTTCGCCGCCCCTGTCCAGGAAACTGGTCACATCGTGACTGTTCAGTCGCACGATCTGCTCCCAGTCGTCGCTATCGGCGGTTGCCCGCCAAACCTCGTAGCCGATCACAGAGGTGTCGGGTGACGCCGCCCAAGAGACCGGCACCTCGCGGGGGCGGGCGGAGACCGTTGTCACCTGCTGGATTACCGGCGGCACGGCGCGCGTGATGGCCTGCGCCGTCTCGGAGTCCGCGCTCTCCGCAGTCACGTCGTTAAAGGCGCGGACGCGGTAGAAGTAGGTTCCCTCGTCCTCCAGCGTGCCGGGGTTGGCGCCTCCGTCGATGTACTGCGTGTTCGTGCGCCCTTGCACGCCGCCGATATGCTTGAACGGGCCTCCGGCGGCACGAGCCTGATAGACCTCGTAGCGGATCACATCGGTCTCGGGGCTGGCCTCCCAGGCGAGCGGCACGCAGCGCACCTCGTTTGAGGTCGCCACAAGCTTGCGGGGCGCCGCTGGCGGCGGAAGCGTCAACACTTCGGCTGGCGCGGAAGGCGCACTCTCGGCTTCCACCCTGTTGACGGACAAGACGCGGTAGAGGTATTTCGTGCTGTCTTTCAGCACGGACGCGGGCGTGCCGCCGTCAACGAACTTCGGAGAGGATACCTCCCCGATTTTCTCAAACGCCTCGGGCTGCGTGGTTGCGGCTCTTTCGATGCGGTACGTCGTCACCCCTTCGGAGACAGAGGGCGTCCACGTCACCGTGACGGTGCGCGAACGGGTGGCAACGGCCTTGACCGACCCCGGCGGAACGGGCGGGGGGAGGGTGGTGGCTTTGACCGGCGGGGTCGGTTCGCTCATCAGGCCGAACTTGTCGAAAATTGTACTCATCCGGTAGTAATAGGTGGTGCTGTCTTTGAGCCGGGAGTCTGGTGTCAGGCCGTCGCTGTACGTCAGCTTGTTCGGCGAAACGTCCGCGACCCAAGCGAAGGGGCCGTCGGGCGACTCGGCCCGCTCGATCCGGTATCGGTAGACGCGGCCGTTCGGCTCATTCCACGAGATCACGGCCGAGCGCGGCCCGTTGACAGTTGCGGAAACCCCCTCCGGCTTGCCCCGCGCCAGTAGCTTCGTCGGGGTGATCGGGACATTACCCCCCTGGCTGTCGCTGCCCGCAGCCGTTTCGGGAGGCAAGCCCACAGGCGACTGACACCCCGTCACGAGCGCCACACATACGGTCGCTGCCCCGCCCATAAACACCCAAGCCAATCGATAAGCGTGTTTTGCGAGATGAATATACATGATTGCCCCTTCCTCACGGCCCGTGGCCGACGACTGCAGCCTTTGACGCGCCCGCATTGAAAAAACATTTGCGTGTAATAATGTATCGGTTTTACGGGGAGAGTGCCAGCATCGAGTGAGGGTTTCCTTTGTTTTATCACTTGTCAACGTAAATGCGACCACCCCGGTCGCATTTACGTTGACACATGAGGAGAGTCGCAAATGCAGGTGTTTTTGGTTTTCCTGACAGGACAGGTTGGGTATACTGCCCCCCGTCATGTGTGTATCGGTGAGACGGCAAAACGGCGTGCGGCACACAGGAGGGAAGGTTAAGCGGGCAGATGCGTTTTTTGAGTAAGATTCCGAAACCGGAGACGTTCAGGGATTTCGGCGAGCCCCGGGCGTTCGGCATTTGGATGAAGTGGGCGTTGGGGATTGCCGCGGCGGTGTGCGTGAGTGGCCTTTTGCTTTGCTTGAGCCTTGAGGGGTGCGGTCAACGAGGGTCAACAGAAACAAGCGGTCGTGAGGCGGTGAAGAAGCCGGAGCCGCCCCCCCCTCCGGATCTGCACAACCCGGTGCGTGAGGCGCCCGCGTCGTTCCCGCCGAATTCAAACCTGCCCAAAGGCAAAGAGATCTATGCGTCGGGGCCGATCGATTTGGCCACCTTCAACCCCACGAACGCCCTGGTGCGGTTCGAGGATCAGCGGGTCTGGTTCGAAAGCGACAACGACCACCCCGATGACGATGAAGACGACCACATGATCCATCGCGCGATGGAAGTCCCGCTCAAGCGCCTGGTGAACCTGCTGGAAAAAAAAGGCGGCAGGCTCAAAATCCAAGACGCGTATCGCCCGGCGGATAAAAACAAGATTCACATGGCCACGTCCTTGCACAGCGAGGGCAGGGCCATTGACCTGACGTGCGAGAAGATGAGCCTGAGCGAGCTGGCCAAACTCTGTTGGCAGGCCGGCTTCGATTTCGTGCTGTACGAAGTGCCCAAGAGCTCGGGTGCCCACCTGCACTGTTCGGTCAAGCGCAGCCCAGACGCGCCGCTGCCGCCGCGTCCAGCCAAGTGACGCCGCAGGGCGGATTCAGTTAAAAGCAGGGCGCGCGGCTTTTACGCGACAACGATCGGCTTTTCCGACACCCAGAGACCGTGGATGTTGCAGTAGGCCGTGGCGTACAAGGTTCCCGACGCCGCGAGTTTGGCGCTGACCGTAACGGCGCTACATGTGCAGGCTGGCCCTTTGTCGACCCCTTCGGCAGAGGCGCCGTGCGAACTGAACTCGCAGCGTGCGATCTCGATCGAGATCTTTGCCCCTGCCGGCACGTAGTGCAGGGCGATCCAGGCGATGTGGTGGTTCGTGGTGTTCGGGTGGGCGATCTCTTTGCCGACGGAAACCGTGATGGCGAGCGGCTCGCCCGCCTTGACGGTCGCGCCACATTCGATGACAGGCACGTGCTTCTCGCTCTTCCAGTCTGCGCTCTTGACGAATTCTGACAGCATGGCGGTGATCCTTTCGTTTTGAATGTTCTGGGCGTAAGTATAGCAGAAAAGCTGTTCTAACTGCAAAAACTCATTTCAGGAACAGCCGCGTCGAAAAGAGGCCGTGCAGGTCCACCCCCTGCTCCATGGCCTGGAGCACCGCCGCGCCCCCC
>JALHET010000398.1 GCA_022839525.1 Lentisphaerota bacterium | reverse complement strand
GAAGAAGCTGCACTTGCTTCCCTGATCGAGAATCAAAGTGGTGGGTCGTCCAATGGTTCGTCCGACTTGGTTGAATGTGGACCCGGCAGGGTTCTTACCGGTCTATGGGCAGATTCAAAACTGGCGGGAACCTGCGTTCCCTGGGGCGAGCTTTTGGGCGCTCCGATACCTGGTGCATAAAGGACAAAAACATGTTGTTGAAAGGAACCAAGGCCCTGATCACGGGCGCAAGCCGCGGCATTGGCAAGGAAATCGCCCGCCGCTTTATTGAAGAAGGCGCGGAGGTGTGGGGCCTCGCGACCAGGCCGTCCGAAGGTGCAAAGGAGCTCGCCGCATTCGCCGCAGAAAAGGGGAGTGCGTATCACGAGGTGATTGCGGATGTTGGAGACCCGGACTCGGTGCGTCCCGCCGTCGAGGCTGCACTAAAAGAATCGGGCGGTTTTTCTGCGCTGGTAAACAACGCGGGAATTACCCGGGACGGGCTTTCGTTCCGCATGAAGCTTGAAGACTGGGAGTCGGTGCTTCGTGTAAACCTGACCGGTACATTCATTGTAACACAAATAGTATCATCAGACATGGTTCGAAAACGCGCCGGCTCTATTGTGAACCTGTCGAGTATTGTCGGCCTTCACGGGCAGGGCGGGCAGGTGAACTACGCGGCAAGCAAGGCCGGAATTATCGGTTATACGAAGGCGCTTGCGAAGGAAACCGCAGGACGGGGTGTGCGCGTGAATGCGATTGCGCCGGGCTTTATCAGTACCGAAATGACCGACGCTGTGCCCGAAGAAGCGAAGAAAACCTGGATCGAAAGCATCCCGATGAAGCGGGCCGGTTCAGTCAGGGACGTCGCTGACGCGGTAGTGTTTTTGGCGTCGGATATGTCTGCATATATTACCGCGCAGGTTATCGGCGTGGACGGAGGGATGGGAGCATGAAAAGACGCGTTGTTGTAACCGGGCTTGGAGCGGTCACGCCGCTCGGAAATACGGTCGACGAAACCTGGGCGGGCATTCGCGCCGGGAAAAGTGGACTTGGTCCGATCACGCTGTTCGACGCGAGCGAATATGCCGTCAGGATTGCGGCCGAAGTGAAAAACTTCGAAACAGCTCCCTGGCTTGACCGCAAGGAAGCGCGCAAGATGGCACGTTTTTGCCAGTTCGTTACCGTCGCCGCAGCTCAGGCGATCGCAGATGCGGGCTTTACGAAAGAAACTATTTCTGCGGCAAAATCCGGCATCATGATCGGAAACGGTATCGGCGGTTTCGAGGTGATTGAAGCTTCCATGAAAAAATACTTCGAGGCCGGGCCGGGCCGGGTGCCGCCCCTTTCCGTTCCGATGTTCATCTCGAACGAGGGCGCGGGAAATATCAGTATGCTGTACGGTATTCAGGGCGTTTCCTGGACGCTTGCGACAGCCTGCGCTTCGAGCACTGATTCGCTTGGCATGGCGCTGGATCTGGTGCGGGCTGGCCGCATGGATGTATGCGTTGCCGGCGGTGCAGAAGCTTCGATTACCGGTTTCGGGATCGGCGCCTTTAGTGTGCTTCAGACGCTTGCAACGAGCTTTAACGATAATCCGCAACAGGCAAGCCGTCCGTTCGACCGGGATCGCGAAGGGTTTATCATGGGCGAGGGCGCCGGAATTCTTATTCTTGAAGAGCTCGAGCATGCAAAGGCGCGCGGCGCAAAGATTTACGCCGAGTTTGCCGGCTACGGCGGTTCGAGCGATGCGTACCATATAACCAGCCCGAATCCGGACGGCTCCGGAGGTGCGCTCGCAATTACCCGTGCACTCGAAGACGCCGGGGTAAAGCCGGAGGACGTGCAGTATTACAATGCGCACGGGACCTCCACGCCGATCAACGATCCGTCG
>JALHET010000397.1:1900-2923 GCA_022839525.1 Lentisphaerota bacterium | reverse complement strand
AGCAAACTGGGTCAGTTGAGCAAAGACAACATCAAAATCCTGGCGGATAAACGCACCAACGCCATTGTCATGATGGGCAGCCCCAATGACCTCGCGGCCATCAAAGAAGTCATCAAGGGCATGGACATCCAGCTCTCGCAGGTGCTGATCGAGACCGTGGTCTTGCAGGTGGAACTGGGGGATGACCTCAAGACCGGCATGGACTGGGTGCAGCGCGGCAAGCAATGGCAATATGTGGATGATACATCCAAGCCAATTTACGAAACGCATCCCGATACCGGAGTTAAAACACGAATAGGTTATGAGCAAATGCGCGTTAGAACTCGAGGTACTATCTTCAACAACGGCGACCAGTTGGGCGGCGGCGGCGGCGGTGACGACGGAAACACAAAAGGCCTGTTTGGGAGTTTATTAGGTCTCGGCACGGCCGTGCTAAGCAACGGAGTTGCTTCCGGCTATTTGGGTGCTCCAAATGGAATCAGTTACTTCCTCAAGTCCGACAAGCTGAACATCGCGGCCTTGATTGAGGCATCCAAATCCGATACGCGCGCTAAAGTTCTCTCCTCGCCGGTTCTGATGACGGTGGACAACAAGGAGGCCACGCTGGAGGCGACCACCATGCGTTATCTCTACAAAGGGGTAAGATACTCTGGAGGATCATACGATAACAGAGAGGTGCCGGACTTCGAACAGCGGGACATTGGTCTGACAGTCAAAATCACGCCGCGCATCAACCCGAACGGGGCGGTGGTGCTGACGATCGAGGAAAAATTTGAAACGGTGGGTAGGGATCAGAATGTTGGGGGACAAATGTATCCTACCGTCAATACGCGCAAACTTCAGGCGGATGTCTCTGTCGAGAACATGCAGACTGTGGTGTTAGGCGGACTGGTGCAAAACGAGATCAAGACAGAGGAGGTCGGCATCCCGATCCTTAAAGATATCCCATGGGTCGGCAAGTATCTTTTCGGCAAGACTTCTTATGCCGACACCCGTGCGGAACTCTTGGTGTTTCTGACGCCC
>JALHET010000397.1:0-1874 GCA_022839525.1 Lentisphaerota bacterium | reverse complement strand
AGTTCCGCAAGACCTACGAGGAGGCCGCGCGCCGCAAGGCAGCCTTGTCGGATGACCGGCCGTGGATTGATTACGGCTGGTCGAAGAGCAAGTTGGCTGACCCCATGCCGTCGGCGGAGAGGGTGAGGCGTACCAAACAGCGTTGGGTCACGGAAGACGCCAATTATAAGGCGGAAAAAGAATACGAAAAGCTGCTGGATGCCCGCGAGGAGCAGTTGCGGGATCGCGCGAAGAAAGATGCGGAGGAAGCCTTGCGTCAAGCAGAAAAGGACGCGAAGGAGATATCCGCCGAGGAGTTGGAGGACGACGGCGTGACCGAGGCCAAGTTGCGGGCCGTGCTGAGCGAGATGCAAGCCAAGAAGCGCGCGCGGCAGACGGCGGCTGAGCAAGCCCCTGTCCCCGGGGCACCCACCGCCATCCGCGTCACGGAGACGACCGAGGTGATCAAGCCGAAGCCGGCTCCGGAGCGGCTGCTTGCGCCGGGTGATGCGGCGGAGGCACCTGTTCGGCAGCCGGTCGAAAGCGAGGAGCCGAAGAAGAAGGCGTGGTGGCGCTGGTGATGTGCTGGGTGGTGGCTGGGTGATACTGGGTAGAGCTGGGCGGGTAAACCCAGAGATACCCATTGCACCCAGCCCTGGCCAGGAACACCCAGAATCCCCCAAGAAAGGACAGGAGGCTCAGGATGAGCGACCGGCTGCTGAAGAGCCCCGGCGATCCCCGGAAACTGTTGGCGTATAAGAAAGCCGAAACCATCTACCTGCTCACGTTCCGGTTTTGCGAGCGGTTCCTCAAAAAAGGCGACCGCACGGTCGACCAGATGGTGCAGGCGGCGCGTTCCGGCAAGCAGAACATCATCGAGGGTGTCGAGGCGGCGGTGACCTCGAAAGAGACGGAGATCAAGCTCATCAACGTTGCACGGGCCAGCCTAGGGGAACTGCTGGAGGATTACCGCGACTATCTGGCAACACGGGGGCTGGCGATTTGGGAGAAGGAATCCGAGAAGGCGGTTTTTGTCCGCAAGAAGAGCCGTAACCCGGAGGCCGACTACGAGACCTTCAGGGAGTTTGTGGAAACCCGCTCGGACGAAGTCGTGGCCAACATCGCCGTCTGCCTCATTTACCAGTGCCGCTACCTGCTGGAACGGCTTCTGAAGCAGCGCGAAGAGGCGTTCCGGTCGGAAGGGGGGCTCCGGGAGCGCATGACGCATGTGCGGCTTGAAGCCCGGCGGCAGAAGCGGCCGGGCGGCACCGGGTAGTGCTGGTGCTGGGACTGGCTGGGGCTGGGTCATGCTGGGTAGCGCTGGGTATGGCTGGGTGGGTCCCCAGAAACACCCAGCGCCACCCAGAAATACCCAGCAGCGCGCGCGGTGCGCAAAACTGCAAAACTGCAAAACTTGGCCGTTGACAGTCCGCATGCGATCGGCTAACCTAATAAACCATTTTTCGCGAAGAAGGAAGAGAGACAGGTTATAACCATGACGAAGACGTTTGTACCGAAGGATCCGGGCACGGCCCGTAAGTGGCAGTTGGTGGATGCGACCGATAAGCCGCTGGGACGGCTTGCCGTCAACATCGCGAATGCTCTGCGCGGTAAGGACCGCCCCACGTTTGATCCGAGCGTGGACACGGGCGATTTTGTGATCGTGATCAATGCGGAGAAGGTTCGCTTGACCGGTCGCAAGCTCGATCAAAAAGAGTATCAGCGCTATTCTGGCTATCGTGGCGGACTGAAACGTTTCTCCGCGCGGACCATGCTGGAAAAACACCCAGACCGTGTGATTATGGAGGCGGTGTGGGGCATGCTGCCGAAGAACACGTTGAGCCGTAAGCTGATGACCCGGGTGCGGGTCTACCGCGGCGCGGAGCATCCGCACG
>JALHET010000396.1 GCA_022839525.1 Lentisphaerota bacterium | reverse complement strand
CGGCACCCTGCGCATCGACGTGCGGCCGGACGGAACCTGCGACAGGCTGGACGTCTCGGGCGACCTGGACGTCTCGCAGCTCGCGCTCGCGATCGCGGATACCGGGCAGCTCAACTCCGGGTCAACCTACACCATCGCGACCTGCACCGGCGCGCTGACCGGCAGTTTCACCTCCCACAACCTGCCGCAGAGGAACTGGGGCGTGCGCTACATCCGCACGCCCGGCGCGGGCAAGATCCTGCTGGCGCCGCGCAACGGCCTGGTCTTCTCGCTCCGGTAGGCGCCCCGTCCCGCAACGACAACGAACGAAACACCTTTTGAACCGCGAATCGCTCGAATGCGCGCGAATGAGTCGGTTTTATCCGCGGAATTCGCGCGATTCGCGGTTAGAGAAAACGCCGAACGCCCACGTTCGAAATTCGGCGTTATAGGGTGGCATTTTTGTCTCCCCTCTTCATGCCGATTACTGTATCCTTTTTTACCTTTGTTTCCCGTGTGTTTTACCCGCAAGCAGAAGGAGTTGACCATGAGCCGTCCAACACGATCCATTGCCCTTTTCATGATTGCCCTTTGCGCGGCAGCCGGGGGCGCACGCGCCCAGGCCGTCATCGGCGGCATCCTGAAAGGGCTCGAGCCCCTGCCGGCGCGGCCGGGGGAAGAGGCCTGGACCTTTGTCGGGGAGCAGCGGAAACCGTTGTGGGAAGGCGGCCACGGCTGGAGCCCGCGCGAAGCGGCGGCGGGCGAGGCCGACCTGCGCCGCGGCGTGCGCGTGGACGCGCGTTTCCCCGACCCTGAAGGGCTGCTGAAGACCGCCTACGACGATCTGGACCTTTTCCTGAAAGCCGGCAACGTGCCGACGGACGGCGCCTTTGTCATCGAGACCGCCAAGGCCGAAACCCCGGTCTTCGAGGCCTACCGGATCGAGGTGGCGGCAGACCGCTGCCGCATCCTGGCGGCCGACACCGAAGGCATCCGGCGCGGCATTTTCGCGGTCGAGGATGCGATGCGCGCCGCGTGCGGCCCGTTCCTGACCCTGGGCACGGTCGAGCGTAAGCCCTTTATCAAATCGCGCATCTCCTGTTATTTCCAGCCCTTGAACATCAACCGCGCGCCCAGTTCCCCGGACGGGCTCTACTACTCCGACGGCTACCTCAACCGCATGGCCCACGACGGCATCAACGGGCTGTGGCTCGGCACGCGCTTCGAGGACATCGTCAAGTCGGACACGGTTCCCGAATTCGGCAAAAACCGCGACACGCTCCTGGCCCGCCTGCGGAAGCAGGTCGAACAGTGCCGGCGGTACGGAATCAGGATCTACCTCTTCTCGATCGAGCCGGCGAACTGGGACTCGAACAAGAACGAGTACCTCAAGAGGCATCCCGGGATGGGCAGCGACGTCCCCGAGGGGTACACCCGGTTCCTGTGCCCGTCGACCCAGGCCGGCGCGCGCTTCCTTTACGACGCGCTGAACAGCGTCTTTTCCGAGGTGCCCCACCTAGGCGGCCAGATCAACCTCACGCTGGGCGAGTACGCGTCGACCTGCCTGCGGACCGCCTCGCCCCACTCCGACCGCAAGCCGACCTGCCGCGCCTGCGCGAAAAAGAGCAACGCGGAGGTGATGCGCGACATCCTCGCCCCCATGGCCAAGGGCATGCACGACGCCAATCCCGACGCCGAGCTGATCGCGTGGTACTACATCCCCTTCGCCTCCTCCTTCGCGGACTGGTTCTACGAGATTCCCGCAGCCTGCAACAAGGACGTGTCGCTGCAGTTGAATTTCGAGTCCGGCGTGACGAAGCAGGTCTTCGGCAGGGGCCGCACGGGGTATGACTATTGGTTGGCTGCCCCGGGGCCTTCCGTGCCGTACGACCGGTTTGCGCGTGTGGCC
>JALHET010000049.1 GCA_022839525.1 Lentisphaerota bacterium | reverse complement strand
CAATTCGTGGGTCTGTGTGCATGATGCGGAAACGCTCGCCTTGCTCTCGTCGAACGCGGTGCCCGAGGTCGTACACGGCGCGGGCGGAATCGAGTGGCATAACGGGCATTTCTTTGTGGTCGGAGGACTCCCGGCAACGCACACGGCCAACTATGTGTACGAGTATACGGAGTCCTTCGCATTCGTGAAACGCCATGTGATCGAAAGCGGGCAGACCCTTCTGGGCATCCAGACCGTTTGCCGCATGAGGGACGGCACCTGGTGGTTCGGATGTTACGGCAAGCCTGCGGTTGTATTGAAAACAGACGACCGTTTCACTTTTCGCGGCAAATACCGTTTCAACGGCGCTGTCGGGATGGCCCGGACTCCAAAGAACGGTGAATTACTGATCGCCACAAACCGCTTGACCGAAAAACGCAACTCGGCATGGATCCGACCCGTCAAAACGGAAACCATCACAGTGCTCATTCAAGACGACAACCGCTGAATGCCGGGAGACCTTTCACAGGCCTTTTGCCTTGAACAGCCTTGGTCCACGCATTAAGCTGTCTGCATTGTCCGTACGTTCCCTTTAACTTATGCGTTACGCCATTGTCTCCGACATCCATGCCAACTTCCCCGCGTGGAAAACTGTGCTGACCGACATTGCCGACATGAAGGCAGATAAAATCATCTGCCTCGGCGATGTGGTCGGGTACGGTTCCCAGCCCGTCTCGGATCGTCTCGATGTCTGGTTCGACTATCTAAGGATTGGACATCTGGACTTGGATGTGATGAGATTTGTCCCCGTGACAAAACCTAAAAAGCGGCGGCGCCCATCCTCCGGGCGGCCGGCCGCCCGGAGGAACGGGCAAGTGCCCGAAAGCCTCAGGTCTGGGAAGGAAAGTGACCCAAAAGTGTTACCCATGTCCTGAACCTCATTTGTTACCTATGTCCTGACCGCGCCGTTCACTCAAACAAGGCCGGAGTGAAAACTATGAACTGCGCACAGCCAGACGCAAGTCGGCCACCCCGCGTGCGGGCAGGGATGTCCGGAGCCGTCTCGCAAAGAACGTCACGCATGTGCGTTTCCGTATCGAGGCCGCGTTCGACGGCGCCCTCGAAATCGCGCAACCGTACCTCGCGGCCGACACAAAAGGAGCGCCGAAATGATTAAAACCATCGCTGATGAACTCTGGGCTTTTGACTGTGAATGGGTGCCGGACTTGCAAGCCGGGCGTCTGCTTTACCAGCTTCCGGATGACCTGCCCTCCGGCGAGGTTCTCCGCATCATGTGGGAACAGGGCGGCGCCACGCCCGAAAACCCGATGCCTTTCTTGCGCACGCTCCTCTGCCGTGTGGTGTCGATCGCCATGGTCATCCGGCGCACGTCAAAAAACGGCGCGGTGCAGCTCTTCCTTCAAGCCTTGCCCGAGAACCCCGACGACCCGGCGCAAGACGAGGCTTACATCCTCACGCGCTTCCTGCTCGACGGCCTGTCCACGCGGGATCCGCAACTCGTCGGTTTCAATTCCAGAAACTCAGACCTGCGCATCTTGACGCAACGGGCGATCACAAACGGGCTCACGCTCAAGAGCCTGTGCGAACGGCTCAGCGCGAAACCGTGGGAGAGCCAAGATATCGACCTCATGGAACTGGTCGGCGGCTTCGGAAAAAATTACGCGGTCTCGCTGAACGAAATCGCCAAGCTCTCCGGAATACCCGGCAAACTGGGCACCACCGGCGACGATGTGTGCGGCCTCTGGTACAGCGGCCGCCGCCGGGAGATCGTGCAATACAACTGCTTCGACGCGCTCACCACCTATCTGGTGTGGTTGCGTCTGGCGTATTTCTCAGGCCGCTTCAACGCCGCCGACTACATCATCGAGCAACAGCGCGTCAAAGGGCTGCTCGACGAGCGCCTCCAGAAGCCGGAGAACGCATTCCTGCGCGTGTATCTGGATGCCTGGCGCGCGCTCAAAGCACGAACCGGACAGCTCGGCGACGGCGTGTTTGCGCCCGACGATCAGTGAACCCCGCGCTTGCTGTTCGCGTAGAACTCGACTAACGTCCGGATTTCCGGCAGATCCGCCACCTCATACTTGATGCGTTCCAGTGCCTGTGTACGGTTGAGGCCTTCGCGGTAGATCAGCTTGAACGCCTCTTTCAGCGCGGAACGCGTCTCAGCCGAGAAGCCCCGGCGTTGCAGCCCCACAATGTTCGGCCCTAAAACATGCGTGTCCGAACCCACGTTTTCCGTCAGCATATAAGGCGGGCAATCCTGCCGGACCTTTGTCGCGCCGCCGATCATGGCGTAGGTCCCGATGCGGCAAAACTGGTGAACGCCGACCATGCCGCCGATCGTGGCGAAATCCTCGACGGTGACTTCGCCCGCGAGGGTTGTCACATTCGCCATGATCACATGGTTCCCCACCACACACCCGTGTGCGATATGGCAATACGCCATAATCAGGCAATGGCTCCCCACCCGCGTCACTTCGCCCGGCTTGGTTCCAAGGTGCACCGTCGAAAACTCGCGCAACACGGTCTCGTCACCCACCTCGACATAGGTGATATCTCCCTCCCGGTACTTCATATCCTGCGTCTTCATGCCCACACACGCGAACGGGAAGACCTCGCAGCGCTTACCCAGTGTGGTGTGCCCCACCACATAGGCGTGAGACTGGACAACCGTCCCTGCGCCAATCTTCACGTCCGGCCCGATCGTCGCATACGCGCCGATTTCCACGTCCGCGTCTAATTGAGCTTTTGGATCCACGATTGCTGTCGGATGAATCAACGCCATCTTTTCTCTCCTTTTCGTCAGACACTACAAATTTTTGGGGATCAGATACGCCGCCAGCGCCATGCAGGCCACCACGGGAACCCAGAGCAGGACGTACGGCTGGATTTCGGGCACCTTATCCAAAGACCGGAACAGAATCACGCACAAGTAAAAAGCCATCGCAACAATCAGGCTGACCGCCATGCCGATAGTCGATTCCTTGCGGTGGGTGCGGATGCCGAGCGGCACACCGATCATGATAAAACAGATGGAGGAGCAGGCATACACGAAACGGAGTTGGTATTCAGTCCGGTAAATGCTCAGCAGTTTACGCTTCACCGCACGCGACAAACCCTTCTTGTTGGCGTGGATGTCCCGAATCGCCTGGCGCAGCTCGTAAAACCTGAAATCTTTTTCCTTCCGGACGTACGAGCGCCGCTTCAGCGCTCCCTGAATCACATGCCTGAAACGGTCAGCCGACGCCACACCCGGGCGGTCATACTCGATCGGATCCACGCGCACCTTATACATTTCGAGCACAATGTCCGACGCATTCGTCGAGACCAAGGCTTTCTCGGCCTTGATCTCTCGCGTCAACCCTTTCTGACTGTGATCGAAAACCAGAAGATCCAAAAGCCAGTTCCCTTCTTTTTTAGCGAACCAGATCGTCAGGTTGGGGAAGTCGCTGATAAACCGCCCCGGTTCCAGCAACTCGAGACCCACATCTACACTGATCAGCGAACTGAGGCGCCTGCGAACCTCGTGGCTACGCGGCACAATCTCGTTGTTGATGTAGACCCCGAGAAAGGCGCAAATCAACCCCACCAGCAGCGGCCATTTCATGATGTGAACCAGGTTGACGCCGCACGCCCGCATCGCCGCGATCGTCTCCGGCAACCCGACCAACAGGAAAAGCCCGATCGCATGCAGGGGAAGCCCCTCGATCATCAGCTTCGTGATCCGGACCAGCAGTCCGATCGTCAGGACAAACGACAGCACCAGCCAAGCCAGGGTGAACGCGGCCAGAAAAGACTGCAGCACATATCGTTCAATTATTTTCATCGTCTACCCCAAACAAAAGGCCGCAAAAGAAACCTTTCGTTCCCTTGCGGCCTTTTATCAGCATTCCGTCAAAAACGGGCGCCCCTGATTAAGGGTTCGCATACTTGATCTTGTCGGCGTTGGTTCCCGCGCCGCGGATGTAAATTTCCACACGGCGGTTCTCGGGATTCCCATTCACCAGATCCGGCTGCACTTTAGGACGGCTGTAACCATACCCGACTGCGCTCAGTTTGTCCACCATAACTCCTTTGCCGACCATATAGGACTTGACAGCCTGTGCGCGGCGCTCGGAAAGATCCTGATTGTATTTCTCACTGGAACGCGTCCGGCGATCCGCATGCCCTTCGATAACGGCTTTCGCCTGAGGGTTGCGCAGCAGCACGCGCACGACCTGATCAATGTCCTTGAAATACTCGGGCTTGATCACCGTGGTGTCGTAATCGAACTGGATGTAGACCTCGAACAGCATCAGGTCATCGGAGGGATCCAGCGGGTTGGTCTTATCCTCGATCACCTCGTGTCCGTCCGCCACGCCACCCTTGTCGGTATCACGGTCCAGCGGGTTGGTCTTGTGCTTTTTGACCTCATCCCCGTCCGATAACCCGTCGAAGTCCGTATCGGGATTGAGCGGGTCGGTCTTGTAGGTGCGGACCTCCTCAAAATCGGTCAGTCCGTCGCCATCCGTATCCGCCTTGAAGGGGTCGGTTCCCAGTTTCGCCTCCTCGTCGTCGGTCAACCCGTCGCCGTCCGAATCCTTGGGCAGGTTGGTCACCGATGAGCTGCCTTCACCGAGACTGCTGCCGCCGCTGCCGCCGAAACGGTAAACCACTCCGGCGTCCAACGTGTACTGCATCTCATGGCACTTATCAACCGACATCAGTGCCCTGCCGTCAGCCCGGAGGGAGAGGTTGTCGGTCAGATGATACATGGCGCCAATGCCAACCCGCGGACCCGTCAGGGTCGAGCGGTCCCCCTCTTCAAACACATTGCGGTCCGCCATGTACACAGCCCACCCTGCGGAAAGGAACGGGTCGAATCGGTTATACCGATCGAAATGATACAGCGCATCCAGGCCCAAACCGTAAATGCGTTGCTTTTTCTGTGTCCAACGTCCGTTGTTGGTCATGTTGGGTGCGAAAGACGCCTCCGTCTCCACCGACCAGTGATCGAAGAGATCGTAACCGAGACGCAGGTTGAGATTTAACCCCTCGTCAATCGCCTGATTCCCCTCAGGGAAAATCATTCCGACTCCGGGATTAACATACCAACGGGGCGCATCCACCCGCTCATCGGCTTGAACAGCCAGAACACCGGCCATGAAAACAATCATCATGCGATACAGTTTTTGCATGTCTTGCTCCTTTTTTCTGAAATTAAGACGGGGAGAGTGTAGCACGCGACGGCAACTCTTGCAACATGATTTTTTCAAGATTACATTTTTTTAAGATCCGGGGTTAATCCGGCAAGAAAAAACCGATCCGCCACGTCCCCCAACGTGGCGGATCCGTATACTTGACAACACAGGCACACCGGCACCCCGCGTTGGCCTGTATGCGCCCCGACTGCCCAATCCTGGCGTTCTTGACCGTGAGAACTGTCTTTTTCCCGCAGTAACGTCTTTACGGGCATAGCCGCCTGCAAAGCGTGCCGATTCAATCGCACATGCTATGCCAACACCCGCTCACAATGCCCAGTCCGTCTCCGCCGGCGTCTTCGCGGAAGGGAACGCGCATACCCGTCGCCTATCCGCATACAAAGTTGCCGTGCCCGCCTCCAGAACCAGACGCATCGCCCCACATCCCCGGTTGCGGACAACGTTGGCCACAAGCAGCGCCTTTTCGAACCCGTCGCCGCGCCGGAAGTTCCACACCTCATCCGGTTGCGCAAACCGCGCGGGTCCCTCATAGATGGAGTCCCCGGGCCATGCGGCGAGCAGTGAGGCCAGATCGCTCTCCGACATCTCGGCGGCACCCGCCAGACTCACCGGGTTCCGCTCCAGCGCGGCCTTGACAAACGGGGCACAGGGTGTGCGGGTCAGGTCGCGCCAGGCGTAAAAGGCCAGATCGGCGGTGAGATTGACCTGACGCAGATCCTCTATCCGGGTGATCACCTCTTCGCGCGTCAGGTCCACCGGGAGCAAGATCGGCGGAAGGGGTGTAAACGACACGCCCGCGGCATCCGGCAACCGCGGCTCCGTGTGGCAGAAGCGCTGCAACTGTTCGACCATCTCGGCCGCGTTCATGCAGGCGTCGCCAATGGCGGTGCGCAGCGCTTGCAAGTCTTCGGGCCGATCCAGATTAATGGCGCGCTCCTGCACGAACGCCTCGATGTCGTTCAGCACGATCTTGCCCGGGCTGCACGAGGCTGCGAACGTCTCCATCGGGATCATAGCCAGAAGTTTGTCGCGCGTGGCGTCCGTGACCTTGTACGGGCACTCCTGCTCGAATCGGAAAGCCTGTTCCAGCGACAGATAGCGATCCACTCCGTGAATTGGATGCCGCATCACGAAGCACTGCCGGCACTGCGGGTTCTGCCTCAGAAAGTTGCCCAGAATCTCCGGCGTGAGCGGTGTCTTCAGGTACGCGCGCAATCCGGTGGCGAACCGCCCGTACGCCTCGGCGCCGATCGTGGCGCGCGGGTAGAGCATGTGGATCCATCCCGTGAGGTGCGAAACGATCGTCACCCGCTCGTTCTCCAGCGCGCGGCGCGCCTGCTTCGAAATCTGGGTGCCGTTGAACCACATCGCCTTAGTCACCAGCCGCCGGTTGTTGATGAGCACACCGTCGTCCACCTCCACGAAATTCTGAGAGTGCAGGGGCGTGGCCATCAGGAACACCTTCTCCAACGGAATACCCGCCACCACGTACAGTGCCGCGGCGTAAAGCGCAGCCAGCGAGACACACTCGCCCGCTCCGGTGGCGTACCCCTCACGGAACTGAAACGCGTTCATGGCCTCGATCGTCTCAGTCTTCCAGTAGGGGATCACGTCCGACGAATATTTATCCAGACCGAAGTGTGTGCGGATATCGATGTCGAAATAGTAGGTGTCGCCCTGATAGCCGAACAGCGCGTTGGACTGCGCGATCACCTCAGGCGCGAGGAATCTTTCGAACCGCTCGAGTTCTCGGTGCTGATTGGTCAACCCCCACGTCTCCAAATCGAGATTGAACACGTAATGGTCCATGATGTACTGCTTCAGGCGCAGCAGCCTGCGGTAGGGTTTCAGCTTGCGGATCCCCTTGAACCACGGATCCTCGCGCCATCGCCAGAGACATGGCGACATGATGTTCGCCAGCACCAGGCTGTACATCAACTCCGGGAAAACGAAAACCTCCATGTCGGACAGCGTGACGGCCGACGAACACCGCTCCAACTCCACCTGAGTCATCCCACATCCCCCTCTCTCCGGCGCGCGCGCCGGTCCCGCACGGTGCCGACCACGGGCAATGTCGCGAGCAAGACCGCGCCGGGTATCCCCAACACCCAATCTCCCCATGTCGTATACGGCGCACGCAACGGAATTTCCGGTACCGCCACCTGAGTCACCATAAAACCGGGAAAATCCGATACCGCGCCATTGGACTCCAAGCGCTTCACCCGCCCCACCGCATCCACGGCGCAGGACACCCCCGAATTGGCCGCCCGCACCAGCGGCACACCGTTCTCCACCGCACGGAACACAGACTGGTTCATGTGCTGCACCGGCTCGATTGACCCGTTGAACCATGCGTCATTGGTCATCAGCACCAGCAGCCGGGCGCCCGCCCGTACCGCTTCACGGCTCAGCGACGGCACCGTATCCTCGAAGCAGATCATCGGCCCCAGACTCAACACGTCTCCCGCCTTCCGCGTCACCTGCAGGAGCCCCGGCCCGACCCCCGGTGTGCAGCTCACGCCCGTCGGCGCCAGCCGCTGCAGGAACGGGAATGTCTTATCCAGCGGGATATACTCGCCAAAGGGCACCAAATGACGCTTGCGGTATCGCCCCATTGTTTCGCCCGACGCCGAAAAAAGCCACGCCGCATTATAGAACAGCAGACCCTCGGGCGCGGACGGCGTCACACCCACCGGTTCGGTTTCCAGCGTTCCGGTCAACAGCGGCGCGCCCGCCGCCGCCGCGCCATCGCGGATCATCTTCATAGTCTGCGGCTGGTCAGGCACCGATCCCAACACCGCTGTTTCTGGCCACACCACCACATCCGGCCTGGCCGCCCCCGCCAGCCGTGTCTGATTCACCAGCAGGTCGAGCTGTGACCGCATCGTTTCGCCATTCATCGTGAAGATGCAGGGCGAATTGGGCTGCACCAGCGCGACCCGCCACACGGCTGCCTCCCCCTCCTCCCGTTTCCACCCGTTCACACGCCCGACCCCCCAAACCCAACAGCCCATCACGAGCGCGAACGGCAGGAGGCTCTCGGCCGAGCGCAACAGCCGTACCGCGAACGACGGCGCTCCGCACGGCTGACGCGTCAGCCGCGCGATGAACGGCGCGGCGGCACGCTCCAACATGCCCGCAACCGCGCCATTCGCCAACACCAGCAACGCCGACACGCCATACACCCCAGCCACCGACGCCACCTGAATCAACGGCAGGTTGGCCACTTGGCTCACCCCCAGAAAATTCCACGCAAACCCCGAAAACAAACAGCCTCGCGCAACCTCCGTACCCGCCCACATCAGAGGGTCAAGAACCACCACCGCCGTCACACGCCGCCATCCCGACGCCGCACCCGCCCACCGCCATACGCGGGCCGACGCATACGCGTAGACCGCCAAGAAGGCCGCGCACCACGCCGCAAGCGCCACCTGCCCCAGAATCACCAAGGGCCAAGGCCCTTCGTTTTTGATGATCGCGGGAAACCAGCTCAACGTCAACACCCAGAAAACCAGACCGCTCAGCCAAGCCCAGCCGAACGCCCCCTTCGGCGTACTGTGCCGGATCACCAGAAAAAGCGGCGCGAGCGCCAGCCATGCGCTTTCCGCTTGCGCCTGCGGCGGAAACGCTGTCCACAGTAGTAGGCCGCTGGCCACCCCGGCCGAGCCCTTCAGCACCCGCACTCCCTTTTCTTGTGTCACAGCCTCATTCTCCTCTGCACGCCCATAAACTGAACCTACCGGACTTACACGCGCTTGAGCTCGCACCAGACAAAGGTGTGGCTCATCGGTTCCATTTCCGATCCCCTCTTTTTCCGTTCATCACCGTCACCTTTTCCCCGTTGTTTATCAGCATATCAAGCCATGCGGCCGGGACGCAACACGGGACAGAACGTCCACAGCACTTCTGCTTTTGGCAACTCTCCGCGCGAGATCGAAATGGCCGTTGCAGTGAATTGCCGAATTCAGGTTTAATGCCGCGAATCGGACTTGCAAATTTCCGGGGGGGGGCTTATCCTTGCGCCCTCTTTTCTTAAAGGGATACCATGCTCTGCACGCTTCTAAAAGCTAAACTGCACCATTTGCGCGTGACGCAGGCCGACAAGGAGTACGAGGGAAGCCTCACGATCGATGAGGATCTGATGGATGCGGTCGGCATCCTCAGCTACGAAAAACTGCTCGTCGCCAACCTCGACAACGGCAAACGCTTCGAGACCTACGCCATCCGCGGTCCGCGCGGCAGCGGCGTGGCCTGCCTGAACGGCGCCGCCGCCTACAAAGGCACGCTCGGCGACCGGCTGATCGTCATGGTCTGGTGCCAGCTCGACGAGACCGAACGCGCCTCGCACCACCCGAAGATCGTGCGCCTCGACGAGCGGAACCGCATCGTCGCCGCAACCGTGTGACGAGAAAAGGCTGTTAGCGGTTTAGACTGTTAGGCAGAACGTGCTTCCAGACAAAAAGACATGCGCTGGCCAGCACCCAGCAGCCCCTAACCGTCTAAACGCCTAACAGACTCTAAGCGGCATCACCGCCCTCGGCCTGCGCCTGAACCATCTCGGCCGTGATGCGGATGTTTTTGAGCGCCGGATTGCCCGGTGCCTCGTACATGATCTCCATCATGAGGTCTTCCATCACCGCGCGGAGCCCGCGCGCGCCCGCCTTGCGCTTCATGGCCAGCTTGGCCATCCCGCGCAACGCCGCCTCGTCAAAGGTCAGCTTCACGTTTTCCATGGCGAGCAGCTTCTGGTATTGCCGGGTCAGGCAGTTCTTGGGCTCGGTCAAGATGCGCACAAGATCGTCCTCGGTCATCTCGCTCATCGACGTCAGCACAGGAAGGCGCCCGACAAACTCCGGGATCAGCCCGAACCGGATCAGGTCCTCCGGCTGGACGGCCAGCGGCGCGGGCCGTCCGTCCTTGGCCTTCTGCTTGCGCGCGGCCGTATTCTGTTCGGCGTACCCGATCGTCTGACGCCCTTCACGCTGCCGCACAATAGATTCCAGCCCCACGAACGCGCCGCCGCAGATGAAGAGGATGTTCCGCGTATTGATGGAGATGTACTCTTGCTGCGGATGCTTCCGCCCCCCCTGGGGCGGCACGCGTGAAACCGTGCCCTCGAGAATCTTGAGCAAGGCCTGCTGCACGCCCTCGCCCGAAACGTCGCGGGTGATCGAGACGTTCTCGGTCTTGCGCGCGCTCTTGTCGATCTCGTCGATGTAGACGATGCCGCGCTCCGCCTTGCGCACGTCCATATCCGCCGCCTGAATCAGATACAGCAGGATGTTCTCCACGTCTTCGCCGACGTACCCGGCCTCGGTGATCGTCGTCGCGTCGGCGATCGCGAACGGCACGTCCAGAAGGCGGGCCAGCGTCCGGGCGAAAAGGGTCTTGCCGCAACCGGTGGGGCCGATCAGCAGGATGTTGCTCTTCTCAATCTCCACATCCGCAAACGCATCGCCTTTGCCGCCCAGAGGCTGGTTCAGCCGCTGGTAATGGTTGTGTACCGCGACCGCCAGCATCTTTTTGGTATGCTCGTGGCCGATGATGTACTGGTCAAGGAAACTCTTGATCTCGGCGGGCGGCGGCACTTTCAGCGCGGGCAGAGCGCCGGCGCCGCCTTTTCTGGCACCCGGCGAGTTCTCCGCCACAATCCGCGTGCAAATGTCAACGCAGTCGCCACAGATGTTGGCGCCACCTGGGCCGGGAATGATGATTGCACCAGACTTCCCGTTCTTGCCGCAAAACGAACAGGTCATGTCTTCAGTCGGGGGGGGAGGGGAACGGCGTGCCATACGTTTATTTCTCCGGGAGACGCTTCACCAACACTTCATCCACCAGCCCGTACGCCTTGGCCTCTTCCGCCGACATGAAATAGTCGCGTTCGGTGTCGTTTGACAACACATCGACGCTCTTGCCCGTGTGGGCAGCGAGAATTTCGTTGAGCCGGTCCTTGAGACGCAGGATTTCCTTCGCGGCGATACTGATATCCGAGGCCTTGCCTTCGGCGCCGCCCCACGGCTGGTGGATCATGATCCGGGCATTGGGCAGTGAGAAGCGCTTGCCCTTGCGCCCCGCCGCCAACAGCACCGCGCCCATACTCGCCGCCTGCCCCACGCAATAGGTGGCCACATCGCACGTGATAAACTGCATGGTATCGTAAATCGCCAGACCCGCCGTCACCGAGCCGCCCGGCGAGTTGATATAGACCGAAATCTCTTTGGCCGCATCCTGCGCCTGAAGAAAAAGCAACTGGGCGATGATCAGATTGCTGACCTCATCCGTAATCCCCGTGCCGATAAAAACGATGCGGTCTTGCAAAAGGCGCGAATAGATGTCGTACGCGCGCTCGCCGCGGCCCGTCTGCTCGACGACGATCGGAACCAACATGGATGCCTGACTCGAGTGCATTCTCTTTCCTTTCCGGCCCACAAGGCCGGCGCATACCGGCCTGCCCCTACGGGAATTTACTGCTTGGCCTCGTCCAACAGGAACCGCACCGTCTTCCCATCGCGGATCTGCTCCCGCAACATGTCCATACGGCCGTTCTTTTCGATCTGCGCGCGGAGCTTCTCCGCCGTGAGGCGCATCTCCACCGACATCTCCGCGATCTTCTGTGAGACCTCCTCGTCGGTCACCGTGATCCCCTCCTTCCCGGCAATGCTTCCCAGGATATACCGCAGCCTCAACTGCCGCTTGGCAGCCGCCGTCGCGCTCTCAATGATCTGCGCGCGGTTTTTCTCCAAGTCCTCCCGCGTCAGACCCCGGTAATGCGCTTCGCTCATCATCCGGTCCAACGTGACGTTGATCTCTTCGGCGACCTGCGATTCCGGCATTTCGAAGTCGGTTTTCTTGAGCAGGAACTCGATCACCATCTGCTCGCGGCGCTGCCGCTCAGCCTGATTCGCCGACTCCAGCAGGCCCGCCCGGGCCTGTTCGCGCAACTTTTCAAGGGACTCCACCTTCAACTGTGCGAACAGATCCTCGTCCTTCGGCAACACGCGCATGCGCACAGCCTTGACTGTCACCTGATAGACAGCGTCCTTCCCGCGCAACGCCTCCACCGGATACCCGTTGTCGAACGTGACGGCCACCTCTGCGTCCTCACCCGCCTTCATGCCCTTGAGCGCCTGAACGATCTCAGAAAGGAAACGGCCCTCTTCCACTTGGAGCCAGAAACCGGCCCCCTCGGAAATCGCCGTAGCCTCCGGGGAAACCTCTTTGACGGGCCGCCCGCCTATTTTTCCGGCAAAATCGATGCTCACCAGATCGCCCGGCCCGACTTCATGCCCCTCCGGAGCCTCTTCAAACTTCGCGAACGCTTCACGCAAGCGGCCGATCTGTTCATCCACTTGTTCTTCGGTGATCGCAGGATCCTCGAAGGTGATCGGGATTTTCTTATACTTCGGCAGGCTAAATTCGGGCCGCACCTCCACCGTCATCGAGAACGAGATGCCGGTCTCCGGCGAAAACAGCATGTCGCCCACGTCCAGCACTGTCACCATGTCGATCTTCTTCTGTTCGAGCGCCTGCCTGTACAAAGCTCGGAACAGGCGGCCCTGAACCTCTTCCGTGATCTCCTTGTGAAAATCCCGCTTGATGATCTCCCGCGGCACCTTGCCGGGACGGAAGCCGGGGACGCGTCCTTCGCGCAGAAAGACCTTCAACACCTCCTCGTACTCTTTCCGCGTCTCATCCGCCTCGGCTTTGACAAACACTTTGACCTTACAGGGGCCGACAACCTTTGATTCCACTTTCATCCGATAAAACCTTTCGCCTACCTCCAGCACCCAAAAAAGGGGGGTTACTATATCACGGTGTCCTTGGAAATGGAATGCCGGAGTTCTGAAGTGCGGATTCTCCAACTCCTTTCTCTTTGTGGTTGTGGTTAATTGCCGGATTCAGGCCTTACTGCTCTTTGATGCTGACCAGAAACTCCGCATTGCTCTTGGTGTTCTTAATCCGCTTGACGATCATCTCCATCGCCTCGACCGGCGGCACGCCGTTGAGCGCGCGGCGCAAGATCCACGTGCGGTTCAGCTCCTCGGGATAAAGAAGCAGCTCCTCCTTGCGGGTGCCGGACTTTTCGATGTTGATAGCCGGAAACACGCGCTTGTCGACCAATTGCCGTTCCAGACAGAGTTCCATGTTCCCCGTGCCCTTGAACTCTTCGAAAATCACCTCGTCCATCCGGCTGCCGGTATCGACCAGCGCCGTCGCGATGATGGTCAGGCTGCCGCCCTTCTCGATGTTGCGGGCCGCGCCGAAAAAGCGTTTGGGCTTGTGCAGCGCATTGGCGTCCACGCCGCCGGACAGGATCTTGCCGCTGTGCGGCTGCACCGTGTTGTAGGCACGCGCCAGCCGCGTGATGCTGTCGAGCAGGATCACCACGTCGCGGCCGTTCTCGACCTGGCGCTTAGCCACCTCGATCACCATCTCCGCCACCTGGACATGCCGCTCCGGCGCCTCGTCGAACGTCGAGCTCAGCACCTGAGCCTTGGTGTTGCGCTGCATGT
>JALHET010000395.1 GCA_022839525.1 Lentisphaerota bacterium | reverse complement strand
CAACCACAGTCCGGCGACCCTTCCCGTCAGTTTCAAGTTTCGAGTTTCCAGTTTCCGGTATCAAACACCCGTCAACCCCACGGAACACCCCCGCGCTGTCCTCCAGAAACTCCGCCAGATACTCCTGACGGAACACGTCTTCCGGCAACTGGCGCTTCGCCTCGTCCCACTCGCCACGGGGAAAATACGGGCTTTCGAGACTGGAGTACTTGAAACTCTTGAACCCATCCTGGCCCTCGACACCGCGCGTGAACATGTCATAGAACCAGTTGCGCCCCGACGGCGTCCCAATGAAAACGCCACAGCCCATCGTCTGCGCCAACGTGGGGCGAACCACATAGTTCCACACACGCACGTCCTGGCTCGCCGCCTCGTCAACCACCACGCCCCGAAACCCGAAACCGCGAATCGAATCCGGGTTGTCCGCGCTCAAAAACATCACCCGGCAAGGCCCCTTCGCGCCCTCAAACTCCACCCGCGTAGGCAGCCGCCCGACCACACGCACGAAATCCGGCGCGATCTCGCGGAAAGCCTCAACGCCGCGGTCCGCCACGCCGTACGTCGGGGCGATCCAGCCGTAGTCACCGCCCACCTCGCCGCCGCCGCGGTCAAGGATCTCCGCCGCCATGCAAAGCGTCTTGCCGAACCGCCGCCCCGTGCAAACCGTACGGAACCGGGAGTCCCGCGCCTCGTGGATCTTGCGTTGCGCATCGTGCGGTGTGTAGTTAATCAGCATCGGCACCACCCCCCGCATCTTCCGACACATCCACAATCACACCCCCCGGCTCTTTCCCGTCGCCGGAACCGTCGCCGGAAACGCCGACCGTCAACAAACCGCGCCACTCGATCACCTTGTCGCCGGAACTCAACTGGCTCACCGCCTGTCTCGGCAACAGAGGCATCACAACGTCCTTGAAAAACTTGAAAGGGTTGCGGCTAAACCGCTCCTGAAACGCCGCACGAAGCTTTTTCAGATTGTCAGCGTCGGCAAGCATACTGTCCAACTCCCGCAAAGCCGCCGAACGGCCGCCTAAATGCTGGCCTTTCTTCGACCCGTTGGGGTTGCCCGTCTGTCCGGGCTTCCAACAGTGCGGGCGTAAATGTTCCGGCAATCCAACCATCGGCATACCGCGTCCCTCCACCTTACACACAATTTGCCACAAACACCCTGCCCAAAGGCTGGCGGGCAGCCCAGCCGGGGAGTTGCGCCGGGGGTCGCGCGCCCCCTACCCCGTGAGGGGCGCGCGCCCCCCGGCCACACAGGCGGAAACAAAAAAACCGCCGGGCCGGGGGAAACGCCCCGGGAGGAAACAGCACATGTCACTCGCGCAGGAACTCGTCGACACGGGCATCGCCCCCGACCTCGAATCGGCGCAGGCGGAGATCCGGCAAGCCCGCCGGGACTTCTTCAAAGCCAACCCGTCCGGCTTCCCGGACATGGGGGACCTGGAGGACTTCTTCAACGAACGCTGGGGCTTCTCGCCCGACTACGCCAAGGAGGCGCTCGCATGAGAAACAACCCAGAAACGCTCGCCCTCGCCATGGACTACGCCGCCGCCATGGAGGCATGCGCGGCCTACGTCGCGGTCACAAACCCCAGCGTACGCGACCCCGAAGCGGCCTACCGGCTATTGCGCCCGCTCATGTCCGCCGCAACCGGAGGCGACGCGCAGGAAACCTTCATGTGCATCTTAATGGACAACAAGAACAGGTCCATCGGCATCCCCCGCGAATGCACACGCGGGTTGCTCAACTCAAGCCCCGTCCACCCGAGGGAAGTCTTCCGGGAAGCCATCCGCAACAGCGCGGCAACCGTGATCGTCGCCCACAACCACCCCAGCGGGGACCCGACGCCAAGCAAGGAAGACCTCGACATCACACGCCGCCTGATCGAGGC
>JALHET010000394.1 GCA_022839525.1 Lentisphaerota bacterium | reverse complement strand
GCCGCCTTCGCCGTATACCTTTTCGCGGCGCACCTCGCGCAAATACCAGATAACCTCGTTTCCCAAAAGTTCGATCGATTCGCGGAGCGCGTATTTGAGATCCTCGCTCACCCCGTAGGCGTGCTTGTGCGAGTTCTCGTCGAGCGAATCGATAAGGCTTCTTCCCTGCACGGGCGCAAGATTATCGCGGCGGAGCAGGGCGGAAAGCACGCGGAGCGTCGTCGGCGCGCGCCGCGAAAGGATCGCGTCCCAGTCGAAGCGGAGCACCCGTTTTTGCCCCCACTTGCCGCGCTCGCAGAGCACCGCCTGATGCGCATTCGCGACGATCACAAAACGGGGCGGCTCGCTTGCGGCAAAGATAACGCGCGAAAGCGCGTCCTCTGCGCAGAGTTCCGCCGCCTTGAAGCCCTCGTTTCCGGACGCGTCCGGCGTCGGCTCGTACGGATACCAGCGGAGCGGATCGACTGACTCCTCGCCGTCCAACGGTGGGCCAACCGGCAGAACCGCGAGCATGCACCGGTCTCCTGAGCGCGCTTCGTCCCATACCGTCAGGTTCGTTTCGCCGAACGCATGCACCGCAGGTGTCAGCTCGTAACCCAGATTGCTGAAAATCGGCCTGAGCGCCGCGCGGGCCGATTTCAGATCGTCTGCGTCGTCCGCCCCCGCTTCTTTAAGTTCGCGCGCATAGAGCGAACGCACCTTGTCCCAGCTCATCGGCGATGTACTCATCGCAGATGTGCCGATCACCGAAGATGAGCCCATCGCCGATGAGCCGCCGAGATCGCGCTCCAGAACGCTGTCCATATAATGCTGCGAGAAAAACTCGTTTTCGTTTTCTATTCCGGTAAGATCCAGTGCCATGATGGTCGATCAGTCCTTTTTGGCGAATACGGCGAGCACCTGAATGTGGGCCCGGTCTTCGAGAGTCATGCTGTCGCGAACCCAGTCGCTCCAGTCGCTGAACGTCTTGGTAATCCGCTCTCCTTCGTCGCGCAATCGCGCCGTGCGGATATGCTCGGGCTGGTTTGCCGCTGCAAGCTCAAGCTGCGCCGTCCGCCTGACGCGCACGCAGTCCATCTCGGAAAGCCGCTTGTCCATGTCCTTTTTCTGCGCGGCGCGGAACGCTTCGAAGTCCTCAGCACCGGAAGTCCGCACAAGCGCGACCGCTCGGGCGAGCAGGGCCTGCACGGGCGCAAAGTCCCGCTCCTTCGCGTCGTTGACGGGTTTTTCCGTGTCGAGCTTCCGTTCGGCAAGCCAGCGCTCGCCGTCGGCAAGCTCCGCCTGCGAGCCTGAAAATTTGGCCGCCCACAGGTAGTCGGCTTCGGGCCATGCGCGCTCTTCGGCCTGGCTTTTGCGGATATGCGTCGACATTGCGTCGGGGTCTCCGATCAGCTCGAGGCGAGACGAATCGGGCCTGAGCTCGCGCGGAAGCTGCTCTTTGAGCCAGCTTTCCAGATCGTCGTCGAGCTCGAAACTGATCGACTTCTGTGCCGGGTTTTCGGCCATGTCGAGCGCGTGCGGGTCTCCATCCGAAAGCGAGATGAGCCCTTCCCTGAGGTATTCGTAATCGCCGAACAGCCTGAACGGCGCGGCGCTGCAGGCGCTGTGGGCGCTGGAAGGGGGAAGCATCAGTGATATAGTCGCCTCCCATGTCACCTATGACGAAGAGAAGTCACGGATGGTGGACAGTGAGGCGAATCATCGGTATATGGCCGCCTATCGGCGGTATCAAGCGTATGTAGAGGCGGTATCACCGCTCTACAAGGAGGAGGGATCATGGGATATTTTGTAGGAGAACAGGAGTATTTCAAGGGAATCGGGAAGATTCCGTTTGAGGGCAAGGGGAGTCGGAATCCGTTGGCATTCAAGTACTACGATGCCAAGCGGGTCATCGGCGGCAAGA
>JALHET010000393.1 GCA_022839525.1 Lentisphaerota bacterium | reverse complement strand
GCGCTCGCAGGCGGCGGCGCAGTCCGTGGCGATCGGCTCGTCGTACTGCGAGATCTGGTAGTTCTTCGACATGTCCGGATAAAAGTAGTTTTTGCGGTCGAACGTGCTGACGCGGTTGATCTCACACCCCAACATCAGTCCGGACATGACCGTCAGCTTAACCGCCTCCCGGTTCATCACCGGTAAAGCTCCGGGATACCCAAGGCAAACCGGGCAAACATTGGTGTTGGACTCCGTCCCGAACGCCAGGCTGCACCCGCAGAACATTTTGGTGCGGGTCTTGAGCTGGACATGCGTCTCAAGACCGATGGTGATCAGATACCCGCTCACTGCCGGACCTCCTGCTCATATGCGTATGCCGCACGCAAGATCATGTCCTCGCCAAACGCAGGCCCCAACACCTGTAGGCCCACCGGCAGTCCTGAAACCGTTTTCCCGCAGGGAACCGAAAGTCCACAGATCCCGGCAAGATTCGCAGGCACCGTGAAAATGTCGCCCAGATACATCTTGAGCGGATCGTTACACGTCTCGCCAATGCGGTAAGCAGGCGTCGGAGCCACCGGCGTCATCAGCACATCGCAGACCCCGAAGGCCTTAACAAAATCCTGCCGGATCAGCGTGCGCACCTTTTGCGCCCGCCCGTAATAGGCGTCGTAGTACCCACTGCTCAACACATACGTCCCTAAAATGATGCGGCGTTTGACTTCGGTGCCGAACCCCTCGGCGCGGCTCTTGGTGTAGAGGTCAAACACAGACTCCGGATGGGGCGTCCGGTGCCCGTAACGGACACCGTCAAAACACGCCAGATTGGCCGAGGCCTCGGCCGTCGAGATGATATAATAGACGGCGACCGCATATTCGGTGTGCGGCAGGCTCACCTCGACAATCTCCGCACCTGCCGCCGCACAGCCGTCCACCGCCTTGCGCACACACGCCGTCACTTCAGGATCCGTCCCTCCGATGTAGTATTCTTTCGGCAAACCGATCCGCAGCCCTTTCAGCCCGCCCCGCAACGCCGCACCGTAGTCCGGAACCGGCATGTCCACGGTGGTGCCGTCGTGCGGGTCGCAACCTGCCATCGGCTGCAAGAGCATCGCGGCGTCTTCGACTGTTTTCGTGATCGGCCCCACCTGATCCAACGATGACGCGTACGCTGTCACCCCGTAACGCGACACACGCCCGTAAGAGGGCTTCACCCCCACGCATCCGCAAAAGGAGGCCGGCTGCCGGATGGATCCTCCGGTATCTGTGCCCAGCGCGGCAACCGCCACGCCGCCCGCCACTGCCGCTGCCGAACCGCCGCTCGAGCCGCCCGGCACACGCGTCACGTCGTGCGGGTTGCGGGTGACCTTGAACGCCGAACCTTCCGTCGAGGATCCCATCGCAAACTCGTCCATGTTGGTGCGTCCGGCAAAAACCACGCCCGCCTCGCGCAACCGGGCAGAGACTGTGGCGTCATACGGCGACACATACCCCACCAGTTGTTTCGATGCACACGTGCACGGCTGGCCTTTCACATTGATCAGATCCTTGACTGCCACCGGTACGCCGAGTAGCGCACCGGTGCGCCCCGCCGCCCGCGCGTCGTCCGCCGCCTTTGCCTGTTGCAGCGCACCCTGGGCGTCCACACTTAGATAAGCGTTGAGCGCGCAATCCTCCCGCTCGATCGTTTCGAGCAACGCACGTGTCAACTCAACCGAAGAAAAATCGCCTTTTCTCAGCCCTTCCGCCGCCTGACTGAGTGTTAATCCCGAAACAACCGGTTTCATCTCGTCCTAACTCCTCATCCCTAACGCCCCCGCAGGACTAGGCGTCTTCCACAATCTTCGGGAGCTTGAAGTCAAACCCCGCCCGATCCGGAGCATTCGCCAAAAAGCATTCGCGGGGCAACGACGGCACCACC
>JALHET010000048.1 GCA_022839525.1 Lentisphaerota bacterium | reverse complement strand
CGCAGAGGAGAAGGTCGAACTCTACTTCGAGGAACACGCCGCATGAAAATCATCGCACCGCTCTTCCGCCTCCACCGTGCATTTAACCTTGCAAGTCACAGCCTTTACTTCTTCCCGCCGTTTCGACTTGCCTCCCAGAGGGGGGCTTGTTATGCTTTCGCTATGAAAAAACTCCTCGCACCAGTGTTTTTGACCGTTCTGACCTGGGTACTGACCGGCAGAAGTGAGACAACGAATAGCGCGACGCTCTGGCTTGACACGGCGCCGCTGACCGCGCAGAACGTGACGCTCAAACTCGAGGACGGGACGTTCGTGCGGGTGGACGTGCTTGGCGAGCGGCTGTTCCGCGTCCGGCACGCGAAAACCGACCGGTGGACGGAGTCCGCCCTCAACCGCTACGGCATACTAACCGCAACGTTCCCCGCGGCCGCCTTCCAGCGCACGGAAGCGGGCGGCGCCTACACCCTGGCCACCGCGCAGGCGAAACTTTCGGTGGCGCGCAAAGGCGGCGCGGTGTCGTTGGCGGCGGCGGACGGGAGGGTGCTGGCGCGGCAGACGGCCGCGCCGCTGCTCACCGCCTCCAACGGCTACGACGTGCGCTTCGCGCTTGAAAAAGGCGAGCGGCTCTACGGCTTGGGCGATGTCAGCCGGGAGAATGTGATGCGGCGCGGGAAAGCCTACGAGTGCTGGGTGGTCAACGTCAACTCCTACATCCCCATCCCCATGATCCTCAGCCAGCGCGGCTGGGGGCTCCTCATGAACACGACGTGGCGCAATACGTTCGACGTGGGCAAAAGCGACCCCGACGCGCTGGTTTGCACCGCGCGCCGCAGCGACCTCGACTACTACCTGTTCTGCGGCCCGGATTACCGGTCCCTGCTCGACACCTACACGGTGCTGACCGGGCGCCCGGCCCTGCTCCCCGTCTGGGGCTACGCCTTCACCTACGTCTGCAACGAGAACATCGACGCCTTCAACCTGATCAACGAGGCGCGGGAGTTCAGGAAACAGGACATGCCCTGCGACGTGATCGGCCTCGAGCCGGGGTGGATGTCGAAGCACTACGACTACACAACCAAGAAAAAGTGGCACCCGGAGCGCTTCCCTATCCCATACTGGGCGCCCAAGGGCGGGCACACGTTTATGGGCGCGCTGAAACGGCTAGCGCCGGGCAAAAACCGCGCCCCGCGACCGCGAAAGACGGGACGCCCGACGACCTGCCCGAGATCTTCCACGACGAGCACCTGACCAACGCGAAGGACAAGCCCAAGAAGGCCGCCAAACAGGAGGAGGCGCCGGAGGGGACAGAGCCGTGGTTCGAGCACCTCAAGTTCTTCACCGACCAGGGGGCCGCCGCATTCAAGCTGGACGGGGCGGCTCAGGTGATCGAGCACCCGAAGCGCAAATGGGGCAACGGGATGACCGACGAGGAGATGCACAACCTTTACCCGGTCATCTACGCCAAGCAGATGGCGCGCGGCTTCGAGAACCACACCAAGCGGCGCGCGATGGTTTATTCGGCGGGCGGCTACGCGGGCGTCCAGCAGTATGTCGCGACGTGGGCGGGCGACACGGGCGGCGGCGCCAAACCGCTGGCCTCCATGCTGAACCTCGCTTTCTCCGGTCACTCCAACCACTCCTGCGACATGGACATCCACAGCTCCGCGGGCATCCACTTCGGGTTCCTCCAGACGTGGGCGCAAGAGAACAACTGGGCGTATTGGCGCCAGCCCTGGCTCAACGAGGAAAAACTCATCCCCGTGTTCCGCGCTTACGGGCAATTGCGTTACAAGCTGCTGCCGTACCTCTATTCCAGCGCGGCCGAAGCGGCGCAGACGGGTTATCCCGTGATGCGGGCGATGCCGATGGTTTACCCCGATGACCCAGCCTGGGACGCCTGTATGGGGCAGTACATGCTGGGTGACTTCCTGCTCGTGTCGGCGTATACCAAACAGCTCCGTCTGCCCGCGGGTAACTGGATCGACTTCTGGACGGGCGAGACCGTCGCCGGCTCCGCGACCTTGCCGGTCAAGGTCACGGACGAGCGCGGGGGCTCGCTGCTGGTGAAAAGCGGCGCGATCATCCCCACGTGGCCTCCGAAGAGCCATGTCGAGAAAGGCTGGAACGAGGAAGTCGGCCTGCTGGTCTACCCCGGTGCGCCCGGCGCGTTCACGCTATACGAGGACGACGGCGTCAGCCTCGGCTACCGCACAGGCAAGTTTGCCCGCACGCGCCTGACGTGCGAAACCAAGGGTAAGGCGGTCACGCTCACGGTGGGCGGCCGAGAAGGCCGCTACGACGGCATGCCCGCGGCGCGCGACTTCACGGCGACGCTCCGGCTCGCGGCACGCCCGCAGGCCGTCACGCTCGACGGCGCACCGGTCACGAACGCGGTGTGGGACGCCTCCGCCGGGACGCTGACGGCCGCGCTGCCCGCCTGCGGCACGAAACCGCGCGTCCTCGTCTGCGAGTGACGACGACCGATTCAAGGGCATGAGTCCCCGCTGTTTCGGCTACGGTGTCCATGACCATGACATACCGCGCCGGTCTTCGGCGTGAGGATTGGTTTGACGCGCGGTTTGGGTTTTGTGATAGTCTGAATAAATGGGAAACGCGCAGTCAGTCCAACGGCTCGGGTATTTGACACTGGGTGTCAATATCGGGCTTATGTTGGTTAAGCTAACCGTGGGTGTTGTGGGAAACTGTTATGCCCTCATCGCCGATGGCGTGGAGTCGGCCGGAGACATCATCACATCGGTTGTCACGTGGCTGGGGTTTCATTTCTCGCTGCGTCCTGCGGATGCCGAACACCCCTATGGCCATGGCAAGATCGAGGCGATGGCCGGTGTCTTTTCAGGGCTTTCGCTACTTGCGGCAGCCACGCTGATCGTCTATCAGTCGATCCGGGAAATCTTAACGGTGCATGAGCCGCCCGCATGGTATACGCTGCCGGTTCTGATCCTTGTTGTGATCGTCAAAGAAACGGTGTCGCGCATCGTTCTCAAGGCTGGAAATTCGGTCGGAAGTCTGGCAATTAAAGGGGATGCCTGGCATCACCGGTCTGACGCGATCACCTCGGGGGCGGCCGCGGTGGGGATCACGCTTGCGCTGATAGGCGGCAAAACGTTTGCGGAGGCGGACGACTGGGCCGCGTTGCTCGCCTGTGCCGTCATCTATTTCAACGGGTTCTCCATTTTAAAGGGGGCGTTCCATGAAATCATGGATGGGGAGGCGGGCGGCGACATCCGGGATCTCGTGATCGGGGTTGCGAGTCGGGTTCCGAGGGTCGTGGATGTCGAGAAGTGCCGCATCCGGAAAAGCGGGGTCGATTATTTTGTGGAAATGCATATCCATGTGCCGCTGAACCTGTCTGTCGCTGAGGGACATGCGGTCGGGCACCGTGTGAAGGACGTCGTCATGGCGGCACGCTCTGCCATTCGGGACGTCATCGTTCATGTCGAGCCGGCCGCAGAAGAAGAGCCACCGCCTGAAAACTGTGCGGAATGGTAGGACGCTTGGCTGAACAGGGAACGGGGCTTCCCGACGCTTAAGGACGGCCAAGCGTTGCCTCGATACGTTGTGCGAGGCGACGGGAAAAATCGTCGAGCTTTTCCCGCGTCCATGTGGTAACCACGTATTGCCGCACTTCAAGCCAAAGTTTTTTATCGCGCGCTTCCCCCTCCTCGCACGTCCAGAAAACCGGCTTGCCGAGACCGGTGACAAGCCCCGCCGCAAAATAGGTGAGTGGATTTTGCTCCGTGAGATCGGCAACGACGAGAGAGGCGCGGCGGAGATCGACGATCAGTTCGTCGGTAATTTTGTTGGCGCGCTCTTTGTTCTCGGCACGCACAGACATGTACCCTGCGGCCTGTACCCCGGCGGAATGGCCCTGTGTCCAAACCGCATCGGACTCCCTTTCGAGCGCGAGAGAGATCACCGCCAGAGGCTGTCCCGACGGCGCGGGATCCGTAAGCGCGGCCCATCCTGCGGGTGTCAGGCGGTAACTGACCCCCCCGCCACCGGCCGGGTTTTTATGTTGCCTGCCGCCCGCCTCTTCGACGAGTCCTTTGTCGGCTAAATACCGGAGGCAAAAGAGCAGTTCATTTCTGTTGGAGCAGAACCCGACCGAGAGTTCTGCGGGAGAGAAAACAACCGTGTCCGCCAGCGATCTGGAACGGCGTCGCAGGTACTTGAGCAAATAATCGCCCTTGGTGACAAGATCCGTGTCGCGGGGGACAACAATTTTGGCAGCCTTGTCGAGTTCCGCCCATGACTTAAAAAGGTCAACCGTAACCAGCAGTTTCTCACCCAAGATATCCCATGTGTTCCGGCAGAGCCCTGAAAGCAGGTGCTGGGGCGGAAAAGCGGGCGGGCTGTTCATGAGTTGTGTTTCCGCGAGCGTCTGAATCTGGAACCGGCCGCAACGCGGGCAGTTTACCTCAAATGTGTTGGCACTGGCTCCCGAATGGACGGTGTTTTGAGTCCGGCAGATCGGGCAAGGCGTACGATTATCCATTCGCAGTCCTCCAAACGTTAAAGAATGTTCAGCAGTTCAAATAATGTCACAATATCATAAAAGCGGCTTAAAGTAAGCGACATTTGCGCCGTCTTTTGGCATCCCGAATCAAGACGGTAAAAGGATAATCGGTTAGTGACAGGGGGCATGCGAGTCGAGCGCGTGTTTTGTTCTGCCCGCCTTTTCAGGTTTCATGGATAGCGTGCCGTACACGCACACCGCGCAGCGGTGTACGTTCACGTTCTCCAAATCGGTATCGGTATCGCTATCGGCATCGGAATCGACTGTCGCGCCCACGAAGCGGCTCGCAAAGACAGGTGTAAAGGTGGCGGCGATCCCGGTCCCGATGGCGATAGCGATGGCGCCGCAATGGAACCCTGAAACGCATGATCCTCGCATACCCCTGTCACTAAACCATTACGGTAAAAGGTGGTTTTCCAGTAGAGAATTTGGTATCATATTAGTTCTTTCAGTGTTCAACAGCGGAGTTATCATGAGCGACGGGGTTCAGTCGGACGAAGGCGCCGGAAAGGGTTTGCATAACATTAATATCGAAGACGAGATGAGTTCGTCTTACATCGACTATTCGATGAGCGTAATCATCGGACGCGCCCTGCCCGATGCGCGTGACGGACTCAAGCCTGTTCACCGTCGCGTGCTCTTTGCGATGAACGAACTGAACAACACATGGAACAAGCCCTATAAGAAATCCGCCCGCGTGGTCGGCGATGTGATCGGCAAGTACCACCCGCACGGCGATCAGGCGGTCTACGACACCATCGTACGCTTGGCGCAGGACTTTTCCATGCGCTATCCGCTTGTGGATGGCCAGGGCAACTTCGGCTCCATTGACGGCGACCCGCCCGCAGCCATGCGTTACACGGAGGTGCGCATGGACCGCCTCGCGGAGGAGATCCTCGACGACCTCGATAAGGACACCGTTGATTTCAAGCCCAATTACAACGAGGAATTCCTTGAGCCTGTGGTTCTGCCCGCGCGGCTGCCCAACCTGTTGCTCAACGGCTCGACCGGCATCGCCGTCGGCATGGCCACCAATATCCCGCCGCACAACCTCGGCGAACTGGTGGACGGCATCACGCATTATGTGGAGAACCCCGAATGCTCAATCGACGACCTGATGCGGTTCGTCAAAGGCCCCGACTTTCCGACTGGAGCCACCATCTGCGGCACGCGCGGTATTGAGGCGATGTACAAGCTTGGGCGCGGTTCGATCCTGATCCGCGGCAAAGCGGAGATCGTTGAGTACAAGAACAAAGAGGCGATCATTATCACCGAAATCCCCTACACGGTGAATAAGGCCAGCATGATCGAGAAAATGGCCGACCTCGTGAACGAGAAGGTTATTGAGGGAATATCCGACATCCGCGACGAGAGTTCGAGTGACGGTATCCGTATTGTGATCGAACTCAAGCGCGGCGCCATGGGCCAAGTGATACTGAACAACCTCTACAAGCACACGCAGCTCCAAACCACGTTCGGAGCCAACATGTTGGCGATTGATCATGGCCGGCCCAAAGTGATGAACCTGAAAGAGTTGTTCCGTTGTTACGTGGATCACCGCTTTGAAGTCATCACCCGGCGTACGACGTTTGAGCTGGCCAAGGCCGAAGCCCGCCAGCACATCTTGGAAGGCTTGCTCATCGCCCTTGACCACCTCGACGACGTGGTCGCCATCATCCGCGCTTCCAAGAACCGCGACGAGGCACGAACCCGCCTCATCGGGCGCTTCGCCTTCTCGGACAAGCAGGTGGAAGCGATCCTCGAGATGCGGCTCTATCAGCTCACCGGACTCGAACGCGAAAAAGTCGAAGCCGAATTCCGGGAGCTGTGCGAGCGTATCGCCTACCTCAAAAGCCTGCTCGAAGACCCCGTTAAAATCTACGGCCTCATCAAGCAGGATCTCGCCGATATCAAGACCAAGTATGTGACATCCTCCAAGCGCGGCGACGTGCGCCGTTCTGAGATCGTGCCGATGGAGGGTGAGGTCAACATTGAGGATCTCATCGCCGACGAGCCTTGTGTGATTACCCTGAGCCAGCGCGGATACGTCAAGCGTGTGCCGCTCACCGTCTACAAGGAACAGAAGCGTGGCGGCAAGGGCATCACGGGCGCGGCCATCAAGGAAGAAGATTTCATCACGACGGTGTTCGTGGCGGAAACCCACGACACGCTGCTCTTCTTCACGAACCTGGGACGCGTCTTCGCGGAGCGTGCTTTCGAGATTCCCGAAGCGCCACGCACCTCGTTCGGCAAGCCGATTGTCAACCTGCTGCAGTTTCAGGAAGGGGAGCGGGTCGCCGCTCTGCTGCCGATCCGGGCCTTCGCCGAGGATGTGGACGTGATGTTCGCGACCGAGCACGGCACGGTCAAGAAGACCGCTCTCTCGGATTACCGCAATATCAACCGCAATGGCATCCGCGCCCTGAACATTGAGGACAATGACCGGCTCATTCAGGTGCGTCTGACCCATCCGGGTAACGACGTGCTCATGATTACGGCCAACGGCCAGGCGATGCGCTTCAATGAAAGCCAAGTGCGCCGCATGGGACGCGCCGCCACCGGTGTGCGCGGCATCCGTCTGACAGAGGGCGACAAGGTGCGCAGCTTCGACATCGTGAACGATAGCGAGACGCTGCTGATCGCGACGGAGAACGGTTATGGCAAACGTACCGAATTCAAAGCGTTCACGCCCCATCACCGCGGCGGCAAAGGCATGATCGCCATCAAGGACAACTCGGGACGCAACGGGAAGGTCGTCGCCGCCCATTCTGTCAAGGAGGGGCAGTCGGCCATTATGATCACCTCGACGGGTATGATGGTGCGTTCTCCCATCAGTGACGTGCGGATTTGCGGGCGTGCCGCACAAGGCGTGCGCCTCGTTCGCCTCGACGAAGGCGCCACACTTGTCTCCGTCAGTATCGCCGACCCCGATGACGACGACGACGCGATCGGGTGAGCGGGTGACGGGGCTGCCGGCCTATGAGAAACTGGAAAGTGCTTTTCGTCAAACCGCGTACGGAAAAAAAGGTCACGGAATACTGTGCCCTTTACAGGATTCCGTTTTATCTGCCGCTCCGCGAAAAGAAACGCATTGTCCAACGCCGGAAAGCCGTCTTCCTGCTGCCTGTTTTCCCTGGATATGTTTTTGCCGAGATCACGGACTCGCAACGGCTATGCCTGCTCCAAACCAACCTGCTCGTCCGCATCCTCACCCCCCCCGATCCCCGCCGCATGTTACGTGACCTCATTATGGTGCGCCGCGCGCTTCGGGCTAACCCCGAACTCAAACCCTCCAAGCCGCTGGCAAAAGGCCGGCTGGTGCGTATTATCAGTGGACCCTTCATGGGCGTCGAAGGCCGTATCACACGGCTGGCCGGCACGTTAAAGGTTGTTCTGAACGTCGATATGATCGGACAGGCTGTTTCAGTCACCGCCGAAACCAGTCAAGTCGAAATCTTGTAAACCGTTGCCGCCCGCGCCTCTTTTGCGCTAAGATGCTTTTTTATCGGAACAGGAAGGTTAGGTGCTATGGATGCTTTACTCAAATTGCTGAAAAAAAACGCGCGGGAATCTGACGCCACACTCGCGAAAGAGCTGAACACCACGCCGGAAGACATCCGGGCACGTATCGCAACGTATGAGCGGGAAGGGGTGATCCGCGCCTTTCAGGCCATACTGAACGAAGACCGCCTCGACACCACCTGCGTGCGTGCGGTTATTGAACTGCGCATCCGTCCCGAACGCGAAGGCGGCTTCGACCGGGTCGCCAACCGGATCAGTAAATTCCCGCAAGTGGAGTCCATGTTCCTGATGTCCGGAGCCTATGACCTGTTGCTTTTCGTTAAAGGCGGCAGTTTGCAGGAGCTTGCCAATTTCGTCAGCGCCCGGCTCGCCCCGCTTGACGGCGTGCTTTCAACGGCCACCCATTTCATGCTCAAAACGTACAAGGACCAAGGTGTCCTGATGGAAAGCGAACCCCATGACGACCGCCTCCAAGTCTGCCCGTGACTTCATCGCCCCGCATGTGCGCGGCCTCCCGAAATCCGGTATCCGCGATTTTTTTGACATCGTCGCCGGACGCAAGGATGTGCTTTCCCTCGGCATCGGCGAGCCCGATTTCAAAACCCCATGGCATATCCGGGAAAAAGCCATTGCGTCTCTTGAACGGGGAGCCACACGGTATACCTCGAACCTCGGCATCCCCGAACTGCGCCAAGCGCTTGCCGCCTATATGCGCCAGTCGTTCCAGGCGGAATACGACTGGAGATCCGAGATTCTCGTCACGGTAGGCGTCAGCGAAGCCTTCGATATCGCCATGCGTGCCATCCTCTCGCCTGGCGACGAAGTCCTCTACCACGAACCCTGTTTTGTGGCTTACGCCCCTCTCATACGTATGGCGCATGGCGTGCCGGTGGCCGTCGAGACGTTCCGCAAGGATGAGTTCCGCCTGACGGTCGGGGAATTGGAGAAGAAGGTCACGCCCAAAACGCGCGCCTTGCTGATCAGCTTCCCCAACAACCCGACCGGAGCCACACTCGACAAAAAAGACACTGAATCATTGGCCGATTTTGTGATCCGCCATGACTTGATCCTCATCTCCGACGAGGTCTACTCGGAACTCACCTACGAAGGCGGGCGCCACTCCATGGCCTCCATTCCGCGCCTGCGCGACAGGCTGATCTTCCTGAACGGGTTCTCGAAAGCCTGGTCGATGACCGGCTTCCGGTTGGGGTATGTCTGTGCGCCCGCCCCGCTCACAGACGCCATGATGAAGATCCACCAGTACTGCATGATGTGCGCCTCTTCAACCGCCCAGATCGCGGGGATCGAGGCCATCGAGCACGGCGAGGCGGACATCGCGGAGATGCGCGAATCCTATAACCTGCGCCGGAATTTCATCGTGAACTCGCTCAACGGGATGGGTCTCGATTGTTTTATGCCGCGTGGAGCCTTCTATGTTTTCCCGTCGATCCAATCCACCGGCCTCACTTCGCAGGAGTTCGCCCTGCGCCTGCTCAACGAGTACAGCGTGGCCTGCGTGCCCGGCACCGCGTTCGGAGCCTGCGGGGCAGGCTTTTTGCGGTGCGCCTATGCCACGGGCATGGATCAGCTTAAAGAGGCCATGGATCGGCTGTCGGCGTTTATCAAACGCCTGTGACAGGCTGCGGAACGGTTTTGCCGCAACTGCCCGCCGCACCCCGCCGTTTCTTTTGACCGGTTACACGCGTTTTTGCGGGAGACTGCTCTCCGCCCGCCTTCCCCGTCAACAGCCGCTTGAGTTCACGGATCTCGTCCCGCAGCAAAGCCGCCCGCTCGAACTCCAACGCATCCGCCGCCGCCAGCATCTCAGCCTCGCTGTCCGCAATCACACGATGAACATCGTAAGCCTCATGCGACTCCGCCGCCACCATCCGTTCTTCCACTCGCCGCGCCTCTGAATAGAGCACCAGCGACTCATTGATCGCACGCTTCACACTTTGAGGCACGATCCCGTGCTCCGCGTTGTACGCCTCCTGCTTGGCGCGTCGGGCTTTTGTCACCTCGATCATCTGCCGCATGGCGTCAGTCACCTTGTCCGCATAGAGGATGACCCGCCCGTTCAGATGCCGTGCCGTACGTCCCGCCGTTTGGATCAGCGAAGTTCCTGAACGTAAAAAACCCTCCTTGTCGGCGTCTAAGACCGCCACGAGCGCCACCTCGGGAAGATCCAGCCCTTCCCGCAAGAGGTTGATCCCGATCAGGCAATCGAACGCGCCCTTCCTCAGCCGCCCCAGAATGTCCACGCGCTCAATCGCGTCAATGTCGCTGTGTAAGTGTTCGACACGCACGCCGGCTTCGCGAAGATAGGCGGCGAGATCTTCCGCCGAACGCTTCGTCAGCGTCGTCACCAGCACCCGGTCGCCGACCTCCGCCGTACGCCGCACCTCTTCCATCAGGTCATCGATTTGATTGCTCAGGGGACGCACCTCCACCGGAGGATCAAGCAGGCCTGTCGGGCGGATCACTTGTTCTGCCGTCACCTCACTCACTTGCCGTTCATATACGCCGGGCGTAGCCGAAGAAAAAACAATCGGGCCGACCTTGTTCAGGAATTCCTCGAAATAAAGGGGACGGTTATCTTTGGCCGAGGGCAACCGGAATCCGTGTTCTACGAGCGTCTGTTTGCGCATCTGATCGCCATTGTACATGGCACGGATTTGCGGCAAGGTCACATGCGACTCGTCGATGATCGTGAGAAACTCCGTGTCGAAATAGTCGAGCAGGCAGGCGGGAGCCTCGCCGGCCGCGCGTCCGGCAAGATGGCGCGAATAGTTCTCAATGCCGTTGCAGTAGCCCAGTTCGCGCAACATCTCCAAATCAAACTCCGTACGCTGCCGCAACCGCTGTGCCTCCAGCAGCTTGCCCTGCCGCTCAAATTCGGCGAGCCGTTCGTCCAGCTCTTGGCTGATGCGCCCCACCGAGGCTTCGATCTTCGATTTGGGCATCACGAAATGCTTGGCCGGAGAGATCACGGAACGCAACAACCGCACCCCCGTTTTTCCCGTCACCGGGTCAAGCATGCGGATATCCTCCACCTCATCGCCGAAGAACGTCACGCGCACACCTGTTGTCTCATATGAAGGGAAAATATCCACCGTATCGCCGCGCACGCGGAACGTGCCGGGCTGGGGCTCATAATCATTGCGCGTGTACTGGATGCCGACAAGCCGTTCCAGCATATCGTCCCGTGCCACCGCTGAACCCGGCACGATATCCACCAGC
>JALHET010000392.1 GCA_022839525.1 Lentisphaerota bacterium | reverse complement strand
GATCCTCTTCCGAGGCGCCCTGCATCTTGAGGTCCCGTTTGCTTTTCCTGTCGCCGGGTTTTTCGGTTTCGGGGGCGGCGGCATCCGTCACGGGTTCCTCCGCAGGTTCTGTGGCTGTCTGCTGAGCCTCATCGGAAAACAGCAATGTGATCTGATCGCCCAGCAGAATCTGCGCCCCGTTGGCCAGCACCACCTGACCGATGGGCTGGGCATTGACGCTTGTCCCGTTCGAACTGCCGAGGTCTTCGAGCAACCACCCCTGTTCGGTTGGCGAGAGTTGCGCGTGGTGTCCAGAGACGGCGTCTGCGGGGATGCAAATGGAACAGTCTTCGCTTCTGCCGATCAGGTAGATTTGGGAATCGTCAAGTTCGGTCAGCAGTTGGTCGCCTTCGGGTTGCCGGATGAATAGTCGGTGAGGGTGATGGTGCCGGCATCCTTGACCGAGGACGAGACGCGGATGCCTTGCAGCGCTTTGCAGAAATAACCGGGAAGCGCGCCTTTCGTATCGGGTGGCCCCACCTCTTGCCGGGTGATCTCGCGGGTCTTTTTCATTTCCCAATGCGTGCCGAGTTTGGCGGTTCCGACGCTTTCCATCAGGCAGAGCTTAATGCTGCGGATCTGGATGTGCGTAAGGACTTCGGCGCTCTGGAGTGTGACGGGTAGCGTGCGGACCTCTTGTTCCAGAACACGCGCCCTGCCGAACGTGCCGGTTTGGCCTTCGATCCGGTGTTGGTTCTTGACGTTGAAAAAGGGATTGGACTCGAGGATTTTGGCTTTGATGGATTTGACGTCGCTTTCGGAGAGGGTGTGTTCGTCGCGCGAAAGCAGCAGGCCCTCATAGAAACAGTTTTCACAGAGCACGAAAAGGTCATATTTGCCCGGAGGCAACCCGCTGAACGAAAAAGCGTTGTCGTTGCCAAGATCGGCGAGATAGACCTGGTTGGTCATGTTTTTGTTGATGTTACGGGCGTTCTTGGCGGCATTGCCGCCTTCGATGTCGTTCAGCACAGAGACGTTCGGGAACTTTTGCGGCATACATATAACGCCCAGCACTTCGGAGGGGTTGCCCGCGATTACCCCCTTGATGCCGCCCGAAGCGTAGAGGTCAGGTTTTGTGTAGAGGTTGATGCTGACATGCGTCTTGCTATAGGGCGACATGTTGCCCGGGTTGATTTTGATGCCGGCAAACACGGCGGATGCCGCGACCCCGGCGGAAAAGATGGAACCTGCGATGCGGTTCATGCGTGGAAAGGTCATGGCGCGATCACCTCTTTCATCTGTTCCTCATACGGGTGTCCGGGGAAGCGTTTGAGAAAATCTTCCGCGACTTCCCTGATCCGTTTTTTGTCGTTGAGCTTCTGGAGACAGTCGATTTCCAACCGCATGGCATCCGCGAGTTGCGCGCTCATGGTGACACCCTTGCGATAGGTAGCGAGCGTGTTGACCGCCCGGCGGTAGTCTTCCACGAACATATAAATTTTCGCTTCAGCCAATGGGAATTCGCCGGAAAGTTTTGACTGAGGCGACTCGTTCTCCCAGTCGGTCAGTTTTTGGAACGCGTCGGGGATCGCGTCTTGCGCCAGAAACGCCGTGATCGTCGAAAACATGGACGTGTCGTGAACCGTGTAAATCTTCCAGTCATCCACTTTGGCCTTGGAAAGGAGGCTCGGCGTTTTGGGTTTCTTGGATGCGGCTTTGTCCACCACATTGGTGTCCGCCGGATCGGTGCGCTTCTTGCGCGCGCCGACGTAGGTCAAACGTCCGCCGGCGATGCCGAGTTTGTTGCGGCTGCGGTAACGCTCTTGGGCGTCTTTGTAGAATTTGACGGCGGCATCGTTGTTGCCGAGCGCGCGCTCGACATCGCCTTGGCGCAGGGCGGCGATCTGGGTCTGGTCTGGGGTGATGGCGGCCTCTTTAAGGAAAGCGACCTCGCGTTTGGCGGCAGCGGGATCGTTGATGTCAAAGAGATAGGCGCCGACGCGCTCGTCTTTCCAGCGGAATTTCCGCACGCTGGTTTTCTCGTTGGTTTCAAATGTGTTGATCCAGTCGAGCAGGAGCTTGTCGTTGCGCTGCAGGCGCAGGGTCTCAATAAAGCGGTCCTCAAGCGCCCAGCGCTGCTCCGGGGGCCGTTTCTGAAGGGTTTTGAAACTGCGCGTGAACACCTCGTAAAGGATCGGGCCGGAACGGTAGGGCTCGAGCAGTTCGACGAGAATCTGCCAGTGGTCGGGTGTCCAGTCGGCGCAGGGGTCGGCACCTTTTGGGACGGCGCGGATCATGTTGTAGAGCGCCTTGCGGAAGCTGAGGCGGTCGCCCTGAT
>JALHET010000391.1 GCA_022839525.1 Lentisphaerota bacterium | reverse complement strand
GAGCGACCAGCCCGTTCCGTACGTGACGAAAGTGCCGTCGGGCTCGACGGCGCGGGCATGGCCTTCGGGGTCTTGATAGCTCATCAAGGTGGCGGTGTAGCCGTCCGGGATGAAGATCGGGCGGCCGTAGTCCGGCTCGCCGTCCGCGCCATTAAGCGTGCCGCGGACAAAGACCGGGATGTTGACCGGCCAGTCGCACTCGTACTGGCAGAGTTCGAAGGGCCACTGGACCTGGAGTTCATCCGTCTCCATCCAGTACACCTCGGCGTTCCAGCGGGCCCCGACGGTCGGCCGTAGCGGATAGACGTTGCCATGCTTGGGGCTGTAGGAGTGCGCTCCCTGATGCTGGTAGAGGTATGGGCCGCGGTTGTCGGTCTCTTGAACAACGGTCGGGCGCGCGCTGAGGCCGTCGATGTCGTAACCGCTGCCGTTCGGGCGCAGGGGCTCGCCGATGACTCCCCTCATGGGGATGACCTGCGGCCGCGCCACCTCGATAGTCTGCACAAGCAGCGGGGTCTCGTAGGAGCCGGAATCATAGTAGACCATCAGCACCTGCCCTGAGATCCCGCCGACCGCAAAGAGCATCTTCGTGGTCTGGTCCACGAAGAGGCCGCGCGTGATCTTATTGCTGACCACCTGTGAAATCCCGCCGGCGATGTTGGTCTCGATACCGAAGTGGGGCGTGAGGATGTCGGGGTTGCCGAAAAACTTCACGAACTTGCCGGCGAGGTTGACGGCCGGCGCCTCGTAGGGCCAGTCGGTCCAGAAGATCCGCCGCGGACGTCCTTGCGTGGCGCTGCCGATGATATAGGTGAACTCCTGTTTCTGCCCATCTGTCAGCACCCAGGTGAATCTGGCTGAGCCGCCGCCGGCCGCGTAGAGGGCGGGCGCCGCAGTGTCGAAGAAAAAGTTATCCTGATTGGCGTTGTTTTCAATAAACTCGGTGTACGTCGCGTTCCAGTCCACGTTGGCGGGCGGCGTGATGCGGTCGGCCAGCCAGTACTGGGGCTTGATGCGCTCTACGGCAAAGCCTGCCTCAACGGCCTCAAGCCGCACCAGCTCGCCGCCGATCATCTCAGGATCGAGGGTCGAGACAGCGTTGGTGGGCGCCACGCCAAGCGCCATTACGGAATAGGCGTAGTTGGTCGCCAGCCAGGCGTTCGCGGCAACATTGGTGGTGACGCGGATCACGGAGGCGCCGGGTATCCCGAGCGAACATCTTGAGGGCTCGGCCAGCGCACGCCCACCCGGCAGTGCCAGCGCCGCCAACACCAGCAGGCGCGGGAGGCACCTGCGGAGCGGAGGTTGGGAAAGGCTTCTGTTCATGGGCGACTCCCCGTCCTAGAGTTTGATGATAAAACAGAGGGCGTAGTAAGGCGGACGATTCTCGTGGGGCTGGGAGCCGCCGACCTCGTTGCTCCTCCTGTTGGTAACCCCGTCGTCGTTTTTTTTGTTGGTCATGATTTCACCGCTGTTTACCCAGAAGGAGACATAGTAACCGTTATAGAACGGGGTCGTATGGGTGTGGGCGGGCATTTCATCGATTGTGAGTGCGTGGTAGGCCTCACCTCCTATCTGCTTGACGGTGTAGTCTTTGCCAGCGCCAACGATGAAGCGATCGCGCAGGTCGGGGCGACCGCCGTTGCCGTCACAAAGCGCCCAGCCAGCGGGGATCTCGCTGATATTGCCCGACCACATGACGATGACGCCCTTCGGAATCAGATCGTTGCCGCCCTCCTTGACCTTGCCATTGACGACATCAACATTACCACCGGTGACACAAAGATCACCCTTGAAAGCGGCCGCGCCATTGACACTAAAATCGCCGACGAACTTAGCTTTCCCGCCGGTCATTTCGATGCCGCCGAGCGCCTTGAGCTTGCCGGTCAGATCCGATGTTCCGGCCAC
>JALHET010000390.1 GCA_022839525.1 Lentisphaerota bacterium | reverse complement strand
TGTGTGGCGAGGAGACCGCCCTGCTGACGAGTGTCGAGGGGCGCCGGGGCGTGCCGCATGTGCGGCCCCCTTATCCCGCCACATGCGGACTTTTCGGGAAGCCGACACTTGTGAACAATGTGGAAACGCTGGCGCTGGTGCCGTGGATCGTGCGGCACGGCGCGGACGCGTTCCGGGCGGTGGGGACGGCGGGGAGCGCCGGCACCAAAGCCTTCGCGCTGGCGGGGAAGGTCGCGCGCGGCGGGTTGGTCGAGGTGCCGATGGGGTTGCCGTTGGAAGAGGTGGTCGAGCGGATAGGCGGCGGCGTCGGCGAGGGGCACACGCTGAAGGCGGTGCAGGTCGGCGGCCCTTCGGGAGGGTGCGTCCCGGCGGCGCTGGCGAGAACGCCGGTCAACTACGAGGCGCTGAGACAGGTGGGGAGCATGATGGGGTCGGGCGGGCTGGTGGTGCTCGACGAGACCGATTGCATGGTGGACATCGCGCGTTATTTCCTGACGTTTACGCAGCGGGAGTCGTGCGGCACGTGTACGGTGTGCCGGATCGGGACGCGGCGGATGCTGGAGATCCTTGAGCGGTTGTGTGCGGGCCAGGGAAGGGGGGACGACCTGGAACGGTTGGAACGGCTGGCGGAGGTCGTGCGGTCGGGAAGCCTTTGCGGGTTAGGGAAGACCGCCCCGAACCCCGTGCTTTCGACGCTGCGCCATTTCCGCGCGGAGTATGAGGCGCATGTGCGGGGCGTCTGTCCGGCCAGGAAGTGCCGGGCGCTGATCGCGTACACGGTGAGCGCGCGTTGCATCGGGTGCACGCTCTGCGCGCAGAATTGCCCTGAGGAGGCGATCGCGTTCACGCCGCTGGAGCGTGCGGTCATCCTGCGGGACGTGTGCACGCGGTGCGATATCTGCCGGCTGGTGTGTCCGGAGAAAGCCATTGAAATCACGGACGCGAAACGGGATAATGGGAACGAGACAACAGGAGCTTTTCATGAGCCGCACAAAGGACGAGTTAAAGGGAGTGACCCGGTTGGGCAACAGGAAGACGGTCTATGCAGACCGGTATGACCCCTCGGTTTTGGAGACATTCGAGAATAAGCACCGGGACACGGATTACTGGGTGACGTTCACCTGTCCCGAGTTCACCTCGCTCTGCCCCGTGACGGGGCAGCCGGATTTCGGCACGATCACGATCCAGTATGTTCCTGACCGGAAGATGCTGGAGAGCAAGTCGCTCAAGCTCTACCTGTTCAGCTTCCGGAATCACGGGGATTTCCACGAGGACTGCGTCAACGTCATCCTGAAAGACCTGCGCGCGCTGATAGCGCCCAAGTACATGGAGGTGTGGGGACAGTTCGCGCCGCGCGGCGGCATCGCGATTACGCCGTATGTGAATTACGGGGAGACCGGCACCCCGTTTGCGGCGCTGGCGGAAAAGCGCTTTGCCGCCCATTCCGGATTGCGGGCCGGCTCCCGCGCCACGCTGTCCGACTAGGATTTTCCTACACAAAGAGAGGGATCACATGACACAAAAAACCGGGTTCACGATTAAAACCATCCGTCACATTCACGTTATCCTGTTAGCCGTGTTGCCGTGCGCAAGCTTGCTGGCGCAGGCCGCGGCGCCCGCACAACCGGCGGCGCAGGTGCCCGCTCAGTTTCCGGGAACCATCCGTCTCCTGCTGCCGCCGCGCATCTACGCTACGCCCGGCATCGAGATGAATGTGTATTTCGACAACATCTGCCTCGTGGCCAATCCCTTAAATTATCTGTTCGACGTGAACTGTGCAAAAGGAAGGCATCAGGCTGAGCGTTGGACGTTTGTCCCGGCGGAGGGGGATGTGGGCCAATACCCGTTCGTCATCGAAGTCCGGAACGAAACGAATGCGGTCATTGCCCGCGCGGAGTCTGTCCTGCAGGTCGTCCCGAA
>JALHET010000389.1 GCA_022839525.1 Lentisphaerota bacterium | reverse complement strand
TATCCTCGCGCGCGCCCGCTGCGCCCATGCGCCGCACATCCGCGCCGCTGACGATGCCGCTCTCGGCGACCAGGATCACGCCCGCCGGCAGCAGGCGCAGAAGCCCCCGGTCAAAGGCCACCTCGTCCGAGGTGAACTCCACGCCCTGTTCCGGATCGGCCACGCGGAGCTGTTTCAGCACAGGCGCGCGGAACCACCCCAACGACCATTGCCCGACCGACACCTGCACCGGCGCAAGCGCCGCGTTCACTTTGGGCAGGACGGCTTTCAGTCCGGCCTCTGTGGAGAGGAGCGTGGGGAGCAAGGCCACCATCGCGAACAGGGGCACCAGCAGAAAAAGGGTTAAGCGGAACAGGCCGCGAAGGCATCCCGGGCGTTGTCCCAGTGCCTCATTTTCTTCCTCGTCTCTGATCTCTGCGAAATCCATCTGTTTTCCTCGCGCGCGCAACCGGCTTCCCGGTGCGGCTTCAAAACCGTAACCGCGACAAAGGATAACACGGTCAGGCGGCAAAGTCGATGCCGCCACGGTTACCAGCAGCACTTCTAAATTTGTCCGCCTCCTTCGGCCGGGACGGAGCCCACCCCCTCCAGTTCCGTCGAAGGACCTTTGTTTCCAAAGATGGAGGGACGACCTCCGTGTCCTCCGGTGTCTGAAAAAGGCCAAATGTAGAATTGCTGGATTACCAGAGCCCGCCGGGGCGCTGGCAGAAGGGGCGGACATCCGCGATGTCGGCGGCATCGCAGAGCAGCATCGCGAGACGGTCGATCCCGAGCGCGATCCCGCCGCAGGGCGGCATGCCGCTTTCGAGTGAGGTGAGGAACGGCTCGTCCAGCGGATAAATCTCCTTGCCGAGCGCGCGCCGCTCGCCGGCGGCCTCAAGGAAGCGCGCGCGTTGGGCCGCCGGGTCGCAGAGCTCGCTGTAGGCGTTGGCGAGCTCGAGCCCGCCGGCATAGACCTCCCAACGTTCGGCCACACGCGGGTCATGCGGTTTCAGCCGTGCGAGGGAGGCGGCAGGGGCGGGGTAGTCGGTCAGCACACACGGCCGGTCTTGGGGCAGGGCGGGCTCGACCTTTTGGGTCATGTCTAAATCGAAACGGTCAGGGTCCCAGTTTTCGACCGGATCCCAGCCGGCCCATTTCCGGAAGGCCTCTCGCACGGTGTGGCAGTGCCAGGGGCGCGAGAGCTCGACCGGGCTTCCGCAGTAGGTCAGTGACGTTTGCCCGGTAACGGTCTGGGCCACGTGGGCGAGCAAGGCTTCGGTGTCGCGCAGGATGTCCGTGTAGTCGGCTCCGGTCCGGTACCATTCCAGCAGGGTGAATTCCGGGTTATGGCGGCGCCCGCACTCGCCGCTGCGGAAACAGGGACCGATCTGGAAAAGGCGTTCGCACCCGTCGGCGAGCAGCCGTTTCATGTGGAGTTCGGGCGAGGCGCGCAGCCAGGCACGGCCCGAGGGCGGCGCGTCGATGTGTGTCTCCAAGGCCGGCGCGGGAATGCGCACGGGCGTTTCGACTTCCCAGAAATCGTGGGCGTAAAAAAAGTCGCGCACGGCGCGGAGAATGCGGCTGCGGAGCTCGATGTTGGAGAGAAGCATGGTCGGCGCTCAGTACATTTTCTCGTACTCGCCTTTGCCGAGGCGTTTCAATTTGGTGAACCCCGCGGCTTTGGCGCGGTCGTCGAGGCCGGACTTCGAACGCCCGATCGCGGGCGCGGTAATGACGCGGCGAACAGGCGCGCCGCATTGCGGGCAGACCGTCAGGCGCGGGTCTTGGATCGATTGGATCGTCTCGAAGCCGTTGGCGCAATGGGGACAACCCTTTTCCGGGCTCGCGGCCTCGTAATCATAAACAGGCATACATTCTCCGGGAATTCGGAATATTGGATGTGGAACAGGAGCAGTATAGCACATCCGGCCAGCCGGACAAACCG
>JALHET010000388.1 GCA_022839525.1 Lentisphaerota bacterium | reverse complement strand
GCTTCTGCCGGGCGTGATCGCCAAGACCAAGGCGTGGTTCGCGGGACGCACCGGGCCGTCGGTGTTCCAGCCTTACTATGACATCGTCAAGTGCCTGCAACGCGGCTGGGTGCTCAGCGAAACCACCACTTGGATCTTTTGGGCCGGACCGATCGTCGCGCTGGCGACGACCCTGCTGGCGGGTCTGATGGTGCCGCTGGGTCGGGCGGCTGCGCCGGTCGCCTTTACAGGCGACCTGATTCTTTTCGCCTATCTTTTCGCGCTGGCCCGTTTCTTCACCGCGTCGGCAGCGCTGGATACCGGATCGGCGTTTGAGGGGATGGGAGCCGCGCGCGAGGTGACCTTCGCCTGTATCTCCGAGCCGGCGCTGTTCTTTGCCTTTATGGTGCTGGCCAAAATCTCGGGGACGCTCTCGCTGACGCCGATGCTGCATGCGCCGGCGACCGCTTTTTCTGCGGGAATCACCGCGCCGCTGATGCTGATCCTCATCGGTCTTTTCATTGTGTTGCTGGCGGAAACCTGTCGCGTTCCGGTTGATGACCCCAACACGCACCTGGAACTGACGATGATTCACGAAGCGATGATCCTCGATCATAGCGGGCCGTTGTACGGCATCATTCTCTATGGCTCGGCGATGAAAATGCTGGTGCTCGGCTCGATGATGTCTCAGGTGCTGCTGGCCTTCCTGCCGGAACGCGAGATGTTGCGCGGGCCGCTCTTCCTGATCCTGCTGGTGTTCTTGGCGGTGGTGATCGGTGTGGTGGAGTCGGTCATGGCGCGTCTGAAAATGTTGCACGTCCCGTATTTGTTGATCAGCGCGCTGCTCTTTTGTGGTTTCGCTTTCATTCTTTTGATCAGGTGATGATATGTCGAACTTTCTCAATCCGATATTGGTGGTCGTCTTGCTGTTGAATCTCTTTGCGCTGGGAACCAGCCGGATCACTTCACTGATCCGCGCGGTGGCTATACAAGGAGCCTTGATCGGCATGTTGCCGCTGCTGCTGCCTGGGCATGTGTCGGGCGGCACGCTTCTGGTGGCTGTGCTGACCGTCGTGCTGAAGGGTGTGGTGATCCCCGTCATGCTGAATCACGCATTACGTGATGTGGAGATCAAGCGCGAGGTCGAGCCGCTGATCGGTTTCCAAGCCTCGGTGATTCTGGGGGCGCTGGGCGCTGTCTGGGCGCTGCTGTTCGCCGGACGGTTGCCGCTCACCGAAGCACATGCCGACAGTATGCTGGTGCCCGCTTCGCTTACGACCGTTCTGGCCGGCTTCATCCTGCTGATTACACGCTTTAAAGCCCTGACGCAGGTCATGGGGTATCTGGTTCTCGAAAACGGCGTCTTCATTTTCGGTATGCTGCTGGTGCAGGCTATGCCGCTCGTGGTGGAGATGGGGGCGCTGCTGGACTTGTTCGTTGCGGTTTTTGTGATCTGCATTGTCGTCAATCACATTAACCGCGCCTTTTCCTCGCTCGACACGCGCCAGTTGGCATCGCTCAAGGAGTAGTTGTCCATGTCCATGGCACCGCTTTTTCTCATTATTCCCGCTGTGGCGGCTGTGCTCGCGGCACTGACCCCTTCCAATCGGCGGCGTCCGTGGCTGCTGCCGGCGGCGGGTACCCTGCATGCCGTCTTGACCGGTGTGGCACTGGCGCGGCAGGCGCCGCTGTCCCCAACGGCCTGGCTCGCGCTTGACCCGCTGGGCAAGGTGATCCTGCTGGTGGTGAGCCTGCTCTTTCTCTGCTGCTCGTATTATGCGGCCGGCTACCTGCGCAGTCGCAGCGAGCAGCCCAACCGGGTCTTCTGCATCTGCCTGCTGTTCTTCCTGAGTACCGCCAGCCTGGTGGCGTGGTCGCGCCATCTGGGGTTGCTGTGGGTGGCGGTCGAAGGCTTGACGCTGGTTACCGCGCCGTTGATTTTTTTCAACCACACGCAGCAA
>JALHET010000387.1 GCA_022839525.1 Lentisphaerota bacterium | reverse complement strand
CGCCCAATGGCGTACGAGCATGTACTATCGCTATTACCATGATCCAGGCGATCACCGTACGGCCCGCCACTATGGCGTGCGCACGATGACCCATAAACTCATCTATTTCGACGGCAAGGATCAATGGGAATGTTACGACCTAGTCAAGGACCCGGAAGAACTCAACAACATCTACACGCAACCGGAAGCGCAGACTGTGGTTGCTGAGTTGAAGAAGGAGCTTGCCAGATTGCAGAAAGAGCTGAAGGACACAGAGAACCTCTACGCTGACCCCAAGACTTGGCCCAAGGCCTCGTCATATCGAAAGGCGCCGCAGCGCCGGGAAGAGTAGATACTGACGGTCCAAAGTAATCAAAACACGCTAGGAGAAGTTCCATGACAAAGTCATTGTTCAGCGCACTTGTGCTGGCCTCTCTTGCCTCAGCCGCGGAACGGCCGAATATCCTTTTCTTCTTTGCGGATGACCAGCGTGCGGACACGATCCACGCGTTGGGCAACCCGATCATCAAAACCCCCAGTCTGGACCGGCTGGCGAAACGGGGTGTCGCGTTTAACCGCGCCTATATGCCCTCAAGCTTCAAAGGGGACGCAGAAAAAGTAGAGGGCCGTGCATAAGACCGTTTATTTGTGTTTCTCTGTCCTTGTCCTGTCCGCCCTGACCGGGTGCAGGCGGGCCAAGGGCCCGGATGAATATGCGGGTTCATCCTCCTGCAGAGAGTGCCACGAGAGTTTCTATCAGAAATGGGAGTCTTCCCATCACGGCAAGGCCATGCAGCCGGTCACGGCGGAGATGGTCGCCCGTGACCTGACGCCCATGGTGAAACCCCTCTCTATCGGAGACGCGACATATTCGGTCGATCTGCAGAAACGCGTGGTCGTCGAGACCCTGAAGAACGGCAAGAAAGCCTCCTATCCGATCCTGCATGCCATGGGCGGCAAGAATGTCTTCTATTTCCTTACGCAACTGGACAAAGGAAGGCTGCAGGTCCTGCCGGTTGCGTATCACGTCGCTGACCGCTCCTGGTATCACACGGCCGGGAGCATGCTGCGTCACTTCCATATTGACGGGGATGCGCCCTTAGACTGGCGCGATCCCATGCTGACCTTCAATACGGCCTGTTTCAGTTGCCATGTCAGCCAGCTCGAAAAAAACTACGATCCGAAACAGGAAAGGTACAGGACCGTCTGGCGCGAGCCGGGCATCAGTTGCGAGACGTGCCACGGGCCGGCCGAAAGCCATAACCGCGCCTGTCGCGCTCTGCCGGAGGGAGAGACCCCCACGAACCTCTTTCTCAAAAGCTGGCGCGCCTTTACGCCGGATCAGATCAACAGCGCCTGTTCGACCTGTCATGCCAAGATGATCCCCCTGACCCCCAGTTTCATCCCCGGCGAGACCTATTTCGACCACTACGACCTCGTCACCCTTGAAGACCGCGATTTCAGCGCGGACGGACGCGACCTCGGCGAGAACTATACCTTTACGCTCTGGCTGCTGAATCCCTGCGCCAAGAAGAGCAACCTGAACTGCGTCACCTGCCACACATCGAGCGGACGCTACCGTTTTGCCAAAGAATACACGAATGACGTCAACGCGGCCTGCTCCTCCTGCCATGCGGACAAGGCCAAGGACATCAAAGCCCACTCACGCCACGCCCCCGACGGCAAGGCGGGGGCGTGTGTCGCCTGCCACATGCCCATGACGTCGTTTGCGGCCATGCGCCGCAGCGACCATTCGCAGCGTCCGCCCTGTCCCGAGGCGGCCATGCGGTACGGCGCGACATCCGCCTGCATCATTTGCCACGACAAGAAGAAGGAGGCTTGGGCGGCGCAGAAGATCCGGACTTGGTTCCCGGACGATGTCCGGCGCAAGAAGATGCTCCGGATCGGCGAACTGATGGACCCGGCCCGCAAGCGCGACTGGAAGACCCTTCCCGACATGCTGGCCTACCTGCGTGAACCGGCAT
>JALHET010000386.1 GCA_022839525.1 Lentisphaerota bacterium | reverse complement strand
GTATCCGCGTTTCCTCAACTACGCGAAAAACTGGGCGCCGTTCTACGGCCACAACGACATGTGGTATGCGATGTGGCAGACGTGCTACCTCTCCTCGCGCCTTGAGTGGGATGTCACCCGCGACTTCGAGAAGGAGTGGGAAGAGGCGAATTCGCTCTATTACGGCAAGAAGGCATGGGAGGGCGCAATGCGCGACTTCCGCCAGACGCTTGAGAAGGCGTTCTTTGAGACGCCCGGTTGCATCGGCTGGGGCAGCGGCGCGCCGATGGGACGCTGTCTGGATCAGGCGGGGACGGAACAGAAGTTGAAGGATCTTCTGGACAAGGCGGTCGCGCTCGCGAAGGAAGATCCCGACGCCCGCGCGCTGAAGCATGTCGAGATGGAGAAGAGCATTTTCGAGCGAACGTGGCTCAAGGCCCGCCAGGTCTATCTCGACAACTTCAAGGAACTGAACGTTTACCGCCGTACGGGCACGATCACGGTCGACGGTGTCCTCGACGAGGCGGATTGGAAAAATGCGGACGTCCTCGGCAACTTCAAGGCAGCGGGCCACTCGCTCGTCAAGACGGACGACATTCAGCAGACGTATGCGCGCGTCGTCTACGACCGCGACCACCTGTATATTGCGGTCGAGGCGATGGAACCTCAGATCGCGAAGATGAAGGCCGGAAAGTCCGTCGACCGCCAGCACGGTTACGGCGAGCTCGGCAACCACATTGAGCTCTTCTACAACTTCCCGGACATGTTCGAGCGGTGCTTCCAGATCCACGTCAACTCGGAGGGTCAGATTCTCGAACTGCGCCGCAACACGGTTTCCGACTGCGACACGTCCTTCATGACGCGTGCGAAGTGGGCCGTGAAGAAGGGGACGGACCGCTGGACGGTTGAGATCGCGATCCCCTGCACGGAGATCGGGCAGAACTGTTTCGACGGCGCGACATGGCGACTCAACGTCGCCCGTCAGCGCGAGGTCGAGGGCGCAAAGCGCGAGTCGTCCAGCGTCTGCAACGGACTCTTCTACGCGCCGGCGATGTTCATCAACATGAAGTTCACGCCCGCCCGTGTGCAGGGCATCAGCCAGGGGCGCGACGTCGCGCCGTGGAAGAACGCCGGCTTCGAGTCGGTCAAGCCCAATCCGACCGACCCGCGCTTCACCTGGACGAAGTGGACCAGCCCGAACGTGCCGAAGGAGTGGAGCGGGCAGACGACTCCCGGCGAACTCGTCGAAGAGGGCGGCAACCACTATCTCCGTATCCACGGCGCGCCGGGAACGGACATCTCTCAGTATTTCCTCGGCGACGGTAGGGGCCGGCTCCACACGACGTTCCGCGCGCGCGGCAAGGGCAAGCTCACGCTGTGGACGGCCAGCTACACGAATCACCCGCCGCAGACGAAGCTCGGCGGCTACTGCATCGTCGACGGCACCTCGAAGAACAACACCTTCGACCTGACGCCGGAGTGGAAGGTCTATTCCGTTGATACGCCGAAGCTCGGCTATCCGACCGAGCGCGTCGCGCATCGCTTCCGGTTGCGTGACGATGACAGCACGGCCGACATCGACGACGTCTACGTCACGCCGCACTTTGAGGACTGACAAGATAGGAAGCGCACTGTGGCTGTGAACGGATTCTGATTTCCACGTCCCTGAACCCCGGGTGATGCTGGTTCCGAAGTAGACGATGGGGACAAGTTTGCCTGCCTCACGTTTTTCATGGACGTTGCCCACTCCGCCCCTGACCTGTGTCAATTTAGCAGGCATGTCCGGTGGGGGGGGGCGGGCATGACCGTGTTTGCCCCGGGGCTCATTTCAATAGCGCGACACGATCAGCAGGCACAATTGGAGAATCATGGCGAGCCCATTCACGAACCACATGGCGAAACGGCGGAACCGGACACCGTAGAGACACCAGAACAGGTAGTTCAACATGAAGCCCGCGACAAAGACCGGAGAGAGTGTCGTCGTGTTGGG
>JALHET010000385.1 GCA_022839525.1 Lentisphaerota bacterium | reverse complement strand
CGCCGCGACCGCGGCCGCGTTCGTCAGCCCGGGGGGCGGGTCGTCCATCCGTAGCGTCATCCGCCCGGCCTCCGCGTGTGCCTGCGGCGCATGGCAAGGACGGCGAGACCGGCCAGAAACAGTCCCGCCGCCGACGGTTCGGGAATCGCATCGTACGTGCCGGCGTAGATGCCCGCTCCAGTCGTCTCCGCCGCACTGTCGACCAACACCAGATCCGTGCCGTTCCAGAGCAACGCGGCCCAGCCGTAGACGTAGAAGGCGACAGTGTCGTCCGGGAGAAGAGGGGCGGCACCATCCAACTGGAACCCAAGATAAAACACCTGATTGTAAGGCATCTCGATGGAGCCAAGCGCATACGTATCGTTCCTGCCCAGATACTCGGCATTCAACAGAGCGGATGTGTCCAATGCGGCACCGTGTTGCGTTGTAAACCACTTGTGGCCGATGTTGACTGTCATGTCGCGTGCCTGCAAGGTAGCCGTCAAATCAGGACCGCATATAACTTCAATGTCAATACCGGCACCACCACCTGTGGGGGATATATTCGACCAGATCAAATGGGTTGCTGGGGGAAAACTGCCGGGGCCCAAAGTGACGGCCGGCCACACAACCGTCGCGGCTTGCGCGGCTGCCCCCAGCAACAGCGGCAGAGCAAGAACGGCGCACTGGAAGTTTACGCATCGTTTCATGGGTGACTCCTTCTTGTTGTTTCATTTTATGGAAGCGGGATGAAGCCGGAGAGATCAATCTCGGTAAGCTGATAACCGCCGCCGAGGTCGGACATCAATTGGTTGATGTCGTTCTTGAAAGCGGTCACGGAGGTGCCGGAGCCCGGCCCACCACGAGTCCAAACTGTTAGCAAAACGGGCTGTCCATTAATCCACAGGAAGCACGGATTTCCTGAGTCGTAAAGGACTATCCTTTCGTAAAACGCAAATCGTGTCGCATCCACGGGCACGGCACAAGATGTGAAGGCTTTTCCAGACTGCGATGTTACGCGCCACACGTCTCCGACCAACGCTTTTTCCTCTTGGTCGAGGCGTATCGCGGGGAGTCGCTCCCCAGTGCGGATATAATCGGCGTAATTGTCCGGCAGCACCCTGGCGAAAGAGATCCGGTTCGTCGGCACATCGGAATCAAGCAATCCGACCGTAAGATCAGGAAAATCGTTCGTGAAGGCACAATGTTGTTTCTTCGCCACGAGTTTCCGCGTGATGACNNAGTTCATAGTGCGCCGCGAAGAGGACATGCCGCGGACTGATCAGAGTGCCGGCCTTTTTGTTGTCCGCGTTTGAGTTCCACGGGCTACAGCAGGTGAGGTCGAGGTCGGCGGCCCAGCAGTCGGCGTTGCGGATGAAGACGCCGTTGACCCCGTTGGCTATGTAGTTCTCGAAGATCGGCAGGGCGTTGGTCGGATTCCTTCCCGCGATGCGGCTGTCAATGGCCAGCGCGGCATCGGAAAGGGCATATTGCGCGCCGTCGGCGACCCCCGGATCGGTGCGGCACCAGCACTCGTGTAAATTGATCAGCCCGTCACCGTCCGGGTTGGCGCAGGCGTCGGCCGCATTGGTCCAGCTCAAGCCGTTACGCGCCTCCCAGAAGTCGGGCATGCCGTCGCCATCATTGGCCTTGCATGTTCATCTTTACGTCGCTCGCGTCGAGTTCACCGTTATCGTTGAGATCGTCGTAAAGATGAACATGCAAGGCCCCGGCGGCACTGACCCTCACATGCGGCAGTACGAATCCGCCTGCGGACGCCACGTCCGTCTCGGCCAGCATGCCGAATCCGTCCGCCGTGAGCGAGACGCCGGCACGGAACAAGCCGGAGGAGATCGCGATGTTGGTCGCGGTTCCCAGAATCGTCACGCAGTAGTTCGTCGCGGCGAGCGGGTCGGTGCCGCATTGGACTTCGTCCCAGTCGGGTACGCCGTCGCCGTCCCAGTCCCGCAGATCGAAATTCATGCGGTGGCAGGCACCCGTGACAATGACGGCCTGACTGTAGACCGGCTCGGTGGCGGCATCCACGGTGCCGTTTGCGTTGAAATCGCAGAAGACGTTGACCCAAGCGCCGGAGTTAACCATGTTGGAAAAAACATCAAGGACGAAGGTGCCGTCAGCGGCGACGTTTGTGGCCGTCGCGGCATGCCATACACCCTCACTCCAGCCGTAGCAGGCTCGGACGGGGGCGGAGGCACCCGTGCGGTTGGTCACGCTGCCCAGCACGGTGACGCGGAAACTGAACGGGTTGGCCGGATCGGAGCCCAACGCGACCTCTGTCCCGTCGTCCAAGCCGTCGCCGTCGGAGTCGGCGGCGTAGGGGTTGGTGCCGTGGGTCTCGACCTCGGCCTCGTCATTGATGCCGTCGCCGTCGCTGTCGCCTGCGGCGAAGCCGCCGTGTTCGTCCGCGCCGATGTCGGGGATGGCGTCGCGCGCCTGCCCCTCGAAGTCGAGGCGCGGGGCGGCGGCATGGCCCGCGTCGATCGCCGGCGAGCCGCCGCGCAGGTGCCCGCCCACCGCCGGATGGGCGTTGGTGACCAGCAGGCCGGAGCAGGCATCGGGCGGGAACCAGTCCAGCGCGCGGGGGACGAGGCAGTTGGTCATGCTGACATCGTAGGCGACGCTCTGCTGGAGGCGGACGAAGGCGTGGACATTGGAGTGGGCGAACGATTCGTCCCAGAGGCAGTTGATGATAGCCACGTCGACGGGGTTGTCGGCGGAGCCGTAGTTGCCGGGCGTGGATTCGAACTGGATGCCGTAGGAGTAGGGTTCCGGCGAAAAGTTTTGGAACGTGCAGTTGACAAGCCGGAGCGCCGGGCTGTCGACGGCGTAGATGCCGCGCAGCGGCTTGTCTACGCCTCTCTTCCCGCGGATCACGCAGTTCTCGAAGCGCACCGCGCCGGGGGCGGAGTGGCGGCAGAAGAAGCCGACGTTGACGTCGCTGGCGCCGAGTTCGACCGTCACCCCCTCGAAGACGGGCGCGGCGCCCTTGTCAGGCGCGAAAGGGTTGCCGTCGCCCAGCCAGAAGCCGATCTGGTAGGCATTCGCGCCGCCGAGACTCAGATTGAGCCCGCGCACGATGGTGCGGTTGTCCTGATGCGCGTCCATGTAGAAAGCGGCCAGATTGCCGTCGTAGGTGACAGTCGCCAACCGCGAGGCCCCCCAGTTTTCCGCCATCAGCAGGACAGGATGGCCGGGGAGCCAGAGCCCGGCGTTGTCCCGCCCCGAATAAAGGCCGTCGGCGACTTCGATCACGGAGTACGGGGCCGAGGCGGCGAAAGCGGCGGCGAGCGAGGCATGGAACGCGGTGTTCGTGGTCGCTGCGGCGGGATCGACGCGCAATATCGGAATCAGGTGGCTGTCCGCATGGTTCGGGTCGGTGCCGTGGTGAAACTCGTAGACAGCGGGCACCCGGTCGTTGTCGGAATCGGATCGTGCGTCGACGGGATCGAGGGGGTTGAGTCCGTGTTCCAACTCCCACTTGTCCGGCAGGCCGTCGCCGTCGGTGTCGGGGTTGAGCGGGTCGGTGCGGGAGACCCAGTTCTCGGACGCGTCGGTCAGGCCGTCGCCGTCGCTGTCCGCGAGGTCGGCGAGGCGGA
>JALHET010000384.1 GCA_022839525.1 Lentisphaerota bacterium | reverse complement strand
AACAGGGAACCGCGCGAGTATCGATATTCGCCTCAAGTATCTGGGCACGGTGTATGTTCTTCCGAAAAACGGGAAAGCGCAGATTCAGGCTGGGTTTGTCGGGCGGGACGGTGTGCAGGCCGATCTTGTGCTGGAAAACATCGGGACAGCGCATGCAATTCTAAAAAATCTGCGTGTTGTCGTCAGTGCCGGAACGGACCAGGACTGGGCGGGGTATCAGCTGGGCAGCAAGGATTTGAGCGCGCTCGCCGGCGCGAATATGCTTGCCGGAGGGCGAAGGGTCGCAGCGATTACTCTTCCTGAAGGATTCCCGGATGGATCGGCGCGTGTCGAAGTGTATTACGATTATCCCTGAGCAGCCGGGCAGCACGCGGGCACGACAAACGCGCACACAACAGGCGCATGCCCCGCTGGTGGCTGCTTTGCGGATAGTGCTGTTTGTGCTTTTTCTTGCGGCGGCCCAATCGGCAGCACCTGCAGAAATTGAACTACAGTGTTCCCTGACAGTCGACGGCCGGCCTGCCGGAGAAATTCCGGTTCTGATTGATGAATCGGAAAACCGGCTGTCTGCAATTGGGGAAGCGGTGCTGGAACGCGCTGCGCCGCTTGCGCGTCTTCCGAAACATGTGAACCGGCAGGAATGGTGGACCCCGGACGAATTACAGGTTTTGGGGCTCGAGGCAGTATTCGACGTGAACGCACTGGCGCTGGAGCTGCATATTGCCGAAGCTGTCCGCGTTCCGGAACGACATCGGCAGGGCACCCGGCAGACAGCGCAGGATGCGACGGTGCACAGCGAGCTGATCTCCGGCGGAATAAATATTACTGCAAATGCCAGCGCCGGACGGGAAGCTCTGTACGAAGACGAAACGGACGAGGTTGAAGCGGGAGTTTCGTTTGCGCTTGATCCCTTTGTGAATATTGACGGCTGGGTGCTTGAAGGTTCGCTTCGTGCGGACAGCAGGATACCAAATGCGTTTCCGCTTGTCGCGGCGCGAGTTGTGCGCGACGATATGCAACGGGAACTCCGGTTCGAGGCGGGCTCGCTGCGATATCCGGTTTCCGGCGCTCTGACCCGGGTTCAGATGCAAGGACTTGCGGTGTACCGGCTGTTTGCCAATGACGGCGAGCGGTCGCACATTCCCGATTCTGTGGAATTCGATGTGGAGAAGCCCACTACGGTCACCCTGACTCTGAATGGCGAAAACATTATGACCAGGTATTTGTATGCCGGTCCGCATATTGTGGAAGATTTGCCCCTGACGCAGGGCCGGAACGAGCTTGTTATTGCCGATAACGGGGAACAGCGGGTGATCCCGCTGCCCTTCGACGAAAGCCTGCTGGCCCGCTCGCATACGGATTTTTCATTGAGCGTCGGTGTTCTTTCCGACGATTTTGCTGCCGAGCTGGATGCAGAAAAACACAAACCGGCGGCAAGCGGATTTGCGCGGCTGGGTATTACACCTGCCTGGACGGCAGGAGTGTATGCCCACGGCGATCCTGATACAGTAATGGGCGGAATAGAAACCGTACATGCTACCGGCGCGGGCGTTATCCGCGCGAACGCTTCCGCAAGCAAATCCGGCGGCGCACCCGGAGCAAAGGCTTCGCTGAACTGGATGACGAGCGCAGAGGACTCTGCCTTTGCGGCTGCTCTTGTTTCGGTATCCGCAACGACGCGAAAGTTTGCAACTGCAGGCGTTCTTGCGCGGGACAACAGAAACTGGCTGGAAACCTGGGGATCGGCTGCGTTCAGGATCGGGAAGTCTGCAAGTCTGACCAATTCGGTGCGCCTCCGATTCGCTGCCGGCTCGATCATACCGTCATTCGGAGCGTCTGCAACCGGGAAGGTTACAGTTGCTCCATCCGTACATGTTACGGCAACAGTCCGCGCAGATGTTGCATCGACCGGACAAACCGCTTTCGGGGGAATGATTGCTGTCGGATGGGTGCCTACATCCGCTGCGGGAATCAGAGCCT
>JALHET010000383.1 GCA_022839525.1 Lentisphaerota bacterium | reverse complement strand
CAACCCCCAAGACAAAATCGCCGGTCCATCTGGGATATTTCAGGTTTGGATAGTTTGTGTTAGGCGTGGTCTCCACCATTATGCCGTAACTGTTTTCGGGAAAGACAAAGTGCACGGCACTCCCCTGACGGGTCATCTCGCGCAGGCAATTCCTCATGTAAGTTGCGGTCGCAGCCGCAAAAGGCGAATCCTTTTCATTGTTGATCCTCGTGACGGGAAACAAAGAAAATGTCCGAAGAAGCGCACACGCGCTCATCAGAAACGCTGCCATCAGGATGATCTTCTGTCACTACCATCCCATAGGGCAGACCGGCAACACCGGTCCCCATGATTGGCACTTATTATGCTGGGGGGGCGAAAACCGTCAACCCCGAAATTTCGCAAAAAAGTGTCGGCTTCGGAGGCGATTGCCTGTAGCCTACAGGCGCATGAAAGAGCTGATACCCCAATTGCTCGGGGCCACGCCCCCGAAGCCGACGAAGACAGAATACACCGTGCTGCGGCAGCTCGTCCAATGGATTCCCTCCGGGATGATCCAACGGCTGGCGGAAGAGCACAGGCTCGACATCCGCAAGTGGTCTGCGGTGAGCCACGTGGTCGCGCTGATGTACGGGCAGCTCGCGGGCTGCGACAGCCTCAACGGGATCGTCGACGCGGCCCGCGTCCACGAGGGCGAGTGGCGCAACATCCGGGGCGCGGAGCCGCCGAAACGCAACACGTTCTCAAACGCCAACCGGCACAGGGACGCCGACATGGCCGAACGGCTCTACTGGGAGGTCTTCGACCACCTGGCCGCCGTCTGCCCCGGCTTCGGGGAGTACCGGAAGCACAAGGGCTTCCTGGCCCGGCTGAAGCGCGGGATCTTCGCCATCGACTCCAGCACCATCAAGCTGAGCCTGAACTGCATCGACTGGGCGCGGCACCGCAGGAAGAAGGCGGCAGCCAAGCTGCACCTGCGTCTCGACGTCGGCAGCCGCCTGCCCGCCTTCGCCGTCGTGGAGGACGCGGCGCACCACGACTCCGCGCGCGCGGACGCGCTCTGCGCCGGCCTGAAAGCGGGGGACGTGTGCGTCGCCGACCGCGCCTATACGGACTTCGGCTTTCTCGAAGGTCTGCGGGCGCGCGGGGTCTTCTTCGTCGTCAGGCAGAAGAAGAACATGCGCTTCAAGAGCGTGAGGACGCTTCCGAAAGGCGGGGACGCGTGCGTCGTCTCGGACGGGCTCGTCGAACCCGCCCTCGCCCGCTCGAAGGGTCTCTACCCCTTCCCGCTGCGCCGCGTGACCGCGCGCGTCGAGGTGGACGGGAAGCTGAGGGAGATGGTCTTTCTGACGGACAATTTCGACTGGAGCCCGCGGACCGTCGCGGAACTCTACAAGGCCCGGTGGTCCATCGAGCTGTTCTTCAAGGAACTCAAGCAGACCTGCCTGATCCACGACTTCGTTGGGTACAATGAGAACGCGGTCAGGTGGCAGGTCTGGACGGGGCTGCTCGTCCACCTGCTGCTGCGCTTCATGCGCCACGTCACGGGCTGGGAACTGAGCTTCTCGCGGCTCGCTGGCGTCGTGCGCGCGGCGGTGTGGGTCAAGCGCGATCTGGCCGCAATCCTCAAGACCTATGGGACAGCACCCCGGCCCAAGCGGGGTGAAGCTACCGCGAAACCCCCGCCTTTACAGGCGTTTTTCGACTTCTGGCGGTTCGACTATGGGACAGCAAGCCCGTAAATCCCAAGGAAATCGCTAATCGGCCGGCCCCGCCGGGAAAACCTCCAACCCGAAAAACTAAAACAGGCTTCGAAAACCCATGCAAATCCGCATGGGTAAGGGTGAATTGTGCCGCCTATGGGATGCTAGTGAATTAATATCATAGCTCACTAGCCCACTACACGGTAGTAAATAACGTAGCGTGCTTTCTAGTGCCCAGTTGTCAAAGCCACCGTCGTAATCTCTGTCGCCATTTGTCACCTCCTTGACTTTCGCCAAGATTTCTTACCCC
>JALHET010000382.1 GCA_022839525.1 Lentisphaerota bacterium | reverse complement strand
GACGGCAAGGGGCTCAAGCTTGACGGGAAAGCGGAGCAGGGGCTTTTCACGCGCGCGTTTCTGCCGCTGGAGAAGTGGCGTGAGCGGGAAGGGCGTGTCCCCCAGCCTTTTGAACTGCATGTGACGGCGGGCGAGGACGGCACGCTCAAAAAGAAAATGGTTTTCATTGAAGAGGACTGGACCGTCGAGGGACTTGACCCCAAACTGACGCCTCGGGAATATCCGTTTGAGAAATGGGAGGAGTTGCCGGGACTGGTGAAGAAGGCGGGAGGGGCAGACAACAAAGTGCGGATGTTGTTTGTCTTTGCGCCGCCGGAACTGCCGTTAGGCGCTTTCATGCCGGGCGTACGTGCGGTGGCGGAACGGCTGCCGTTGGTGTACGTGTTCGGCGGATAACTGACGGCAGGAGTCATCGGTTTCCGCTCGGTGCGGAGATTGCCGTACGGGAGGCCGTTTTCAGGAAGGGAAAGGGGAGGATGGTGACGCCGACACGTTCATGCGGGGTTACAGAAAACAGGGGTTCGCTTTCCGGCGCGCCGGGAAGCCCTGCGGCCACAGGTGGCGGCCGGCTTGTCTCGTTAGACGCTTTGCGCGGGTTTGACATGTTTTGGATTGTCGGCGCGGGGTCTTTGGTGCAAGCGCTCGGAAAGGTGAGCGATTCGGGCGTCATCAAAATGTTTTCGAAACAGCTCAGCCATGTGCAGTGGGAGGGCTTTCACTTTTACGACCTGATTTTTCCCCTGTTCGTTTTCATTTCCGGCGTGTCTCTGGTGTTTTCGATAGATAAAACGCTGGCCTTCCAGAGTAAGGCGAAGGCCTTTAAGAAAATCGTGCTTCGCGGGATCCTGCTGTTTTTGTTGGGCATTTATTTTTACGGCGGCTTGAGCAAGCCGTGGCCGGACGTTCGGCTGTTGGGCGTGCTTCAGTACATCGGGCTGGCGTGCCTTTTCTGCGGTGTCCTGTATATTGCGGCGCGGCGCGCGCATGTCATCGCCGCCGTGTGCGTGGCGTTGCTTCTCGGCTATTGGGTTTTGATGGAGTTCGTGCCTTTCCCTGATGTGAGGGTGGACAAAGCCTCGCTGGACAAGACGGTCATGAAGGTCGGTTCTCAGGAGCCTGCGGACGTTGTGCGGAGTGCCACCGGCAGAGTCCGTGGCCACTATGAGGAGGGCTACAACCTGTCGAATTACGTGGACTACCGGTATTTGCCGGGAAAAAAGATCAACGGCGCGTATGAGAACCAACCGCTTCTCGGTATCATGGGGGTTGTCGCCGCGGGCTTGCTGGGCGTGTTGGCCGGTATGTGGCTGCGCCGGACGGACGTAAGCGATACGCGTAAGGCTGCCGGGCTTTTGGCGGCGGGTGTGGCGGGTGTGGCGATCGGGTTCCTGTGGAGGCTGCAGTTCCCCGTGGTCAAGAAACTCTGGAGTTCGTCATTTGTGCTGGTGGCCGGCGGTTACAGTGCCGTGTTGCTCGGATTGTTCTATTGGGTCATCGAGATCGGAAAAAAGCAACGGTGGTGCCAGCCCTTCATATGGATTGGAATGAACCCGCTCGTCCTGTATCTCGCGCATAACGTTCTCAGTTTCCCGAATCTGGCGGCACGCTTTGCGGGCGGAGATGTCCACATGTATCTCGACGCGCATGTGGCCAAGGGAGCGGGCAGTGTGCTTCTTGTTGCAATCGAATTGGGGCTGATGTTCCTGTTCGTGCGGTTCCTGTATGTGCGTAAGATATTCATCAGGATTTAAGGTATGCACCGGTTAGGGTAACGCACGCACGCGCCACACGTCACCGCAACCGTGCGATTGCTTACGATGAAGGCTTACTTGTCGTCGTGGACGGCCAGCGACGTGAGCAGCGCGCGGTACTCGTGTTCGAGCTGTTCGCACACGCGGCCCGTGGGCGGCCCGTGGTGTAGTGTTTTTGCACGAGGCGTTGTCCGGCGGCGGAGATATCGGCGGAACGCTGGGGGTCTGCGAGGAGGGCCAGTGCTTCTTGGGCCATCTGTTGCGGATCACCGTCGCGCACGAGGATGCCGGAAACATGTTGCTCGATCAAGGCGGCTGAGCCTCCGGACTCGGCCGCGACGACCGGCACGCCTGCGGCCATGGCTTCGCACAGGACGCGCCCGAAGGGTTCTCTCAGCGCCGGGTGCAGCAGCACATCGAAGGCGGGGAGTATTTCTTCGGAGGCGTCGAGATCCCGGATCCAGTGGAAACACGGGGTTAGCCCGGCCTCGGCGACCTGTTCCTCCAAACCGGTGGACAAACGGGCGTGCTCGTGAAAGAGGTCGCGGCCGACCGCAACAAAGTGCGCATCGGGGCGTTGCCGGTGAATGGCGGCTGCGGCTTCGATAAAAGCGCTGTGTCGTTTCCACGGGACGAGGTGCGCGATCATGCCGATAACCGGTGCGGAGGGGGGGAGCCCAGCCCGCGTGCGGGCTGCGGCTTTGTCGGTGACGGCGAAACGCGAGGTGTCGATCCCGTTCCGGATAACCCGGATGCGGCCGAGGATACGGGGGGAGAGAATATCGACGAGATACTCGTCGACGGCTTCCGAAACAGCGATGATCCGCGCGGCTTTCTTTGCGGCT